>DASWNX010000035.1 GCA_036399055.1 Jatrophihabitans sp. | reverse complement strand
ATCACCCGCGCCATGGCCGACCAGGCCCGCACCATCCGCATCCCGGTGCACATGGTCGAGGTCATCAACAAGCTCGGCCGCATCCAGCGGGAGAAGCTCCAGGAGATGGGCCGCGAGGCCACCACCGAGGAGCTCGCGGTGGAGATGGACGTGACGGCGGAGAAGATCCTGGAGATCCAGCGCTTCGCCCGCGAGCCGATCAGCCTGGACCAGACCATCGGCGACGAGGGCGACAGCCAGCTCGGTGACTTCATCGAGGACTCCGAGGCCGTGGTCGCGGTGGACGCGGTGTCGTTCACGTTGCTCCAGGACCAGCTGCAGTCGGTGCTGCACACCTTGTCCGAGCGGGAGGCGGGCGTGGTCAAGCTCCGGTTCGGGCTCACCGACGGCCAGCCCCGCACCCTGGACGAGATCGGCCAGGTCTACGGCGTGACCCGTGAGCGGATTCGCCAGATCGAGTCCAAGACCATGTCTAAGCTGCGTCACCCGTCCCGGTCCCAGGTGCTGCGCGACTACCTGGACTAGGCAAGCGACTGAGCTGGGCCGGCAGCGCCGAGACGACCTCTCCACGCCAAGACCTCTCCATGCCGTGTCCGGCTGTGGAGAGGTCTTCGGCGTTTCGGGCAAGAGGGCCGTAGCGACTTGGCCTGCTCAGCCAGGCGAGCTGCCACTCCTCCCCACAGTGGCTTTGCCGGTGGCGTTCAGCCCTGCCTCCCAGGCCGCCAGCAAGCCGGCGCCCATGCGCCGGGGACTGACCGTGGCGAGCAGGACCACGTCCTGGAGCGCGCCCCCGCGCGGGCGCAGGCCAGCGACAGCAGGAGCGCTCGGCCCGACCCCGAGCTGGGCATGTGCTGCCACGACCTGCCGGCGCCGGCCAGGAGTCCACAGCGCCCGCTCGGCTGCCTCGTAGGGGTGCTCTCCACACCGGGAAACAGCGTCGGACCGCCGTGCGCGAGCGCACGACGGTCCGACGGTGAGTGAGCTGCGAACAGGAACGCAGCCTGACTTGGGCCTAGCTTGCGACCTGCTCCTTCGGCTTGCCCGGCAGCAGCAGGCTGGCCACGGCCGCTCCAGCCATGAGGCAGGCACACACCGCGAAGCCGAGCGTGAACCCCGACGACGTGGCGTCGATGACGTTCTGGCCGGAAGCGACCTTGTCGGCCGTCTTCGTGGCGGCAAGAGTCGCGATCACAGCCAGCCCGATCGCGCTGCCCAGGGTGCGGGTGACGTTGGCCATGCCCGAGGCGAAGCCCATGTGCTCTGGCGCCACCCCGGTGACCGCGGCCATGCTCATGGGAATGAAGGTGAGAGCCAGGCCGGGGCTGACAATCAGCGACGGCAGGATGACGTCGTTCCAGATACCGCCGGAGGGCGTGATCCGGGCGAACATGATGAGGCCTGCCGTGGCGATCAACGAGCCGAGCAGGATGACGGCCCGGATGCCGATCCTCGGGATCAGAGCAGGCGCGAGGAAGGCGCACGCGGTGAGCATTCCGGTCAGCGGGAGGTAGCTCAGGCCGGTCTTGAGCGCCGAGTAGCCCAGCACCTGCTGCTCGTACAGCGACAGGCAGTAGAACATCGCCAGCAGCGAGGCGCCGACGAAGACCGCCACCACGTTGGCGCCGCTCACCGCCCGGCTCCGGAAGATGGAGAAGACGACCAGCGGTTGCTTGGCGACCTTGGCCTCGTAAGCCACGAAGGCGATCAACAGCAGGAGCGCGATGAACAGCAGGCTCAAGGTCCGAGTGGAGCCCCACGCGTGGTCTTGCGTCTGCACGCAGGCATACACCGCGAGGCTTGTGCCCGCCGTCACCAGGATGGCGCCCAGGATGTCGAAGCCCTTGGCGCTGGTCCGCTCTCCGTCAGCCGGCAGGTAACGCTTGGCGCCCCACAGCAGCAGCAACGCGATCGGGAGGTTGATGAAGAAGATCCAACGCCAGCCGGGCCCGCTGGTGAACAGCCCGCCCAGGATCACACCGGCGGACGTGCTGATGCCGGTCGTGGTTCCCCAGACACCGAACGCCTTGTTACGAGCCTTGCCCTCAGGGAAGATGACTCCGATCATCGCCAGGGTCATCGGGGAGACGAACGCCGCCGACAGGCCCTGCAGCGCACGTCCAGTGGTGAGCAGCCCAGCGCTGGTGGCCACGCCGGTCACCAGAGAGGCCACCGCGAACACGGCGATGCCCGTCGTGAAGACCCGGCGCTTGCCGAACAGGTCGCCAGAGCGCCCACCCAACAGCAGGAATCCACCGAAGAGCACGGTGTAGGCGCTGACTACCCACTGCAGGGTGTTATCGCTGAAGCCGACGTCAGACTGGATCGCAGGCAGGGCGACGTTCACTACGGTGATGTCCAGCGACTCGATCAGCTGGGCCAGGCACAGGACGAAAAGCGCCCCGGTGTATTTGGCGGTCCATACAAAGGGTGGAGCTTCGGGCGGTGTCTCGCCCGTAGCGTCCATGGCAGAGGTGGTCAAGGGGTTCTCCGTTGAAAGGGGTGACGGGGGGGGATTAGCAGGAAAGCAGCGTTTTACCGATGACATCACGACCTTCAACAGCAGCATGCGCATCGGCTGCGCGTTCCAACGGAAAGATCTGCCCGATGACCGGCTTCAGCCGGCCTTCAGCGGCTTGGGCCAAGGCAGCAGCGCTCAGGGTGTTGCTCTCGCTGGGTGAACGCAGCTGCGCGCCACCCACGACGGTGACTCCGCGCAATACGATGTCGCGCACAGAGGCGTCGGTGTAGGAACCACTGGCCATGCCGAAGGCGCTGATGCGCGACAGGGGCGGGGCGATGTCGAAGATCGACCGTCCGGCTTCGCCGCCGACGCCGTCGAAGACCACGTTCAGGCCCTGGCCCTCGACGGTCTTCTTCAACTGCTCGGTCCAGCCCTGCTCGCGGTAGTCGATGGTGACGTCCGCGCCGAGGGAGCTCGCGTGCTCGCACTTGCGCTGGCCGCCGGCCACGGCGATAACGCTGCTTGCCCCGGCTGACACCGCCAGTTGGACGAGCAAGCCGCCGACGCCGCCTGCGGCGGCGGTGACCAGGACGACCTCGTCCTTGGCCAGGCGGCTGGCCCTCAGCACCGCCAACGCAGTGCGGCCATCGGCTAGCAGGGCCACCGCGTCACCGGCCGGCGTTGCGTCCGGCACCGGGATGACCATGGCCTGATTGACCACCACCCGGTCGGCGTACCCACCGGATCCACCTGTCGGTGACACCACCCGGTTGCCGACGAGGGAAGGGTCCACGTCGGAGCCGACCGCAGAGATGACGCCTTCGACTCCGTTGCCCGGGAAGTAGGGCGTTGGCGGAAGCGGCCCGGACCATGGCGGCCGCCCAGCTCGCACCTGGGTCTCGACGAAGGTGACGCCGGCGAACTCGACGTTGATCAGGACCTGGCCGGGGCCAGGCGTCGGATCGGCGACCTCTTCGAGCTGGAGCACATCGGGCGGCCCGAACTGGGTCAGGCGAATCCTGCGCATGTAATGGCTCCTTTGTTTTCGGAGCATTCTGCTCCGATTCATAAACTGAGTGTAGCGCTCCGTTTGAAAGGCGCCAATGAGCGCCGCGATCGCTGGCTACACTCGGTGTGTGACCCGTCGTAGCAGCAGCGAGACAGCACGCCCCGGCCTGATCGACCAGCAACCGGAGCAGCCGCCACTCGACCGCTTCCGAGGACGCCAGGCAGAAGCGGCTGTCAATGACGCCCGAGTCCTGGAGGCCGCGCGAGAGATTTTCGCCACCGCGGGCTGGGAGGCGCCGGTGTCGCTGGTCGCGCAGCGAGCAGGAGTCGGCATGGGTTCGCTCTACCGGCGCTATGGCAGCAAGGAGGACTTGCTTCGGCACTTGTGCCTGCTCTCACTGCAGCAGATGAAGACCGAGGCCGAAGCCGCCCTCAACGATCCGGCCGACAGCGACTGGCACAAATTCGAGGCCTTCGTACGCAGATGCGTGTCCCACCGAGCTGGGGCGTTCGGGCCGATCGCCGGTCATCTACCCGCGAGCGAGGAGATGTCCCAGGCGGCCGAGCAGGTCAATCACAAGGTACAGAAGCTGGTCAAGCGCACCCAGCGGGCCGGCGCCCTTCGCCCTGACGTGACCGCGGTCGACATCTACCAACTGCTTGAGCTGTTCAGCCGGAGTGAGCGGGTCACCGAGCCGCAGTCCCACGGCGACACCGTGTCAGACCTACAGGCCATCAGGCACGAACGAATCCTGACAATGGTCCTCGCCGGCCTGCGACCAGAGGCCGCGGAGCTGCACTCACTGCCGCGAGCGCCCAGCTGGCGCAATTACCGAGCGCAGTGGGCTACCGCGGCCAACGAGCGCCCTGACCTGTCCTAGCCTCCGCGCTGGGGACGCGAGCTCAGCTGAGCGACCTCAAGCATGCTGTCGAGATCGAGCGAGGAGTCCTCTCGCAGGATCGCGTCATGCAGAGCGCGGATTCGGTAAGGCGGCTCCAAGCCCATCTCTTCGGCGAGCAGCTTGTGCAGGCGCCGGTACCCGTCCAGCGCCTCACTCCTGCGGCCGGCCCGGTACAACGCCACCATCACCTGCGCGCAGATGTCCTCCCGCATGGGGTGCTGCAGGTTGAGAGCGAGCAGCTCGCCGGTGACTTCGGCATGCTGGCCCAGCTGCAACATCGACTCCATCAGGATCACCTGGGCCGCCATCCGATTCTCTTCCAACCGGGTGATCTCGACCAGCAGCAGCGGACCGGGCTCTATGTCGACCAGAGCAGGGCCGCGCCAAAGAGCCAGCGCGCTACCCATTATCTCCGCTGCCTCACTGTAACGACCGAAGCTGAACGCCACGACACCTCGCTGGCGCAGCTTCTCGAACTCATCGGCGTCCAGGCCGCCTGATTCCAGGATCAACTGGTACCCGCCTGGCCGGGTCACCAGAACCTTCTTAGGATCGCAGGTGGTCGGGTCGGCGCTGCCCTCGCGCACCAACCGGCGCAGCTGGAGCACGTAGGTCTGCAACGTGGTCCGGGCACTCGGCGGCGGCCACTCCGACCAGAGCTCTTCGACTATCGAGCCGACCGACACGATGGAAGGCGCGTTCAAGGCCAGCAGTGCGAGCATCTGCCTGGGCTTGGCGGCACTGGGCGCGGCGAAGTCGCCCGGTCCGTCGGTGATCATGGGCCCTAGCAATGAGACTTTCACTCTGCTTCTCCGATGCTCCTGTGGCACCTGACCACTTCGCGAATGACTGGCTGTTGCCAGGTGTGCTAGGTAGGAAGAGAGCGAGCGTGAACGCCTCTTACCTGAATCTCGCGTGCAGGAACAGACAGCGCACTGGCGCGGGAAGCAGCTGTTCTTGCTACGCCGTGGTAAGAGCGAATACCGACCACGGCGCGAGTAGAGAACTCTTCGAAAAGCGCGCCAAATTCGTGCCATCACGCGCAGCTGACGGCGCATGACCGGCTCAAACCGTTGCCGCGTATCCTACGGGATTTCAACCAAATGGACAATAGACGCTTAAAGTGCTGCAGATAACACTCGCATTTGACGCAGTCAGCTTTTGCTCACGCTGCGGTCACCGGGCGAGCTGTGACCGCAGGGCAACTCGACCGTCACTCAAGTCGTTCCCGACTCCAGTGTCGCAGGCTTACCAACGTCTGCGTTGCGCTTCCGCAGCGCAAAAATCGGAGGATTCTCATATGACAAGCCTGACTCTCGATCGACTGCGCATGATCATGCGCGACTGCGCTGGCGAGAACGAGGCCATCGACCTGAACGGTGACATCGGCGAAGTCACCTTCATGGACCTCGGTTATGACTCGCTCGCGCTGCTCGAGACTGCCAGTCGCCTTGAGCGGGAGTTCGACGTGAGCCTTGAGGACGACAGCGTGAGCGAGGAAGAGACCCCCAACGCCCTCATCGAGCTGGTCAACGCGAAGTCGAGTGTTCCAGCTCAACAGTCCTGAGCCTGCGCCGCCGCCTTCGCACCGCAGTGCCCGAAGCCGAACCGGCCGAGGCACTGGGGTGCGAGGCCGCGTGAACTATCCGCCAGAGCAGGCGCTGAGGCAGCGGTCCCGCACCGCCCGCGGGCGTTGCCGAGACTGCCTCGCCCAGAGCCCCGCCGGACTGGGACTGCCCGCCCCTCGCGGCGAGCAGGACGCATAGCACCGCAGCCAGCTCGCTGTCGTCGGGGTTTCCCGACACCACCTCGATCCCACCGTCGGCGGAGGTCATTGAGGTTGATTTCCGTGCTTGCGGTGATCCAGCGTCGACTGCTTCGTGCTCAGCATGCGCAGCGTCGCGATCAGCCGTGCCCGGGTTTCTGCCGGGTCGATCACTTCATCGACCAGACCTCGCTCAGCGGCGTAATAAGGATGCATCAGCTCATCCTCATATTCGCGTAGCCGTTCCTGCCGGGTCTGGTCGGGGTCCTCGGACCGCTCGATCTCGCGACGGAAGATGACGTTCGCCGCCGCTTCTGCGCCCATGACCGCGATCTCGTTCGTCGGCCACGCGAAGGAGACGTCGGTGCCGATCGATTGCGAGTCCATGACGATGTAGGCCCCGCCATAGGCCTTGCGCAGGATGACTTGCAGGCGGGGAACCGTCGCGTTGCAATAGGCGTACAACAGCTTTGCCCCGTGTCGGATGATTCCGCCGTGCTCCTGCTCGACGCCGGGCAGAAATCCTGGGACGTCGACCAGCGTGATAAGAGCGATATTGAACGCGTCGCACATTTGCACGAACCGCGCGGCCTTCTCACTGGAGGCGATGTTCATCGCGCCGGCGAGTTTCGCGGGCTGGCTGGCGACGATGCCGACCACCTGCCCGCCCATCCGGGCGAGGGCGCAGATGACGTTCTCCGCCCAGCGCTCGTGGACCTCGAGAAACTCCCCGTCGTCCACTATCTCCTCTAGAACCGCGCGCATGTCATAAATTCGATTCGCCTCGACCGGAACGATGTCCAGAAGGCGCTCGGTGCGGCGGTCTGACGGATCGGCAGTCGGGTGGACAGCCGGCGTCTCATGACTGCTGGCCGGCAGCAGCGACAGCAGGTAACGCACTTCGCTGAGGCAGTCGGCCTCGTTGTCATGGACGAACGCCGCCACACCGGACTGCTCGGCGTGCACGTCGGCGCCACCGAGCTCGTTGTGAGTCATCACCTCACCGGTCACCGCGGCGACCACGTCGGGGCCGGTGATGAACATCTGCGAGATCTCGCGCACCATGAAGACGAAGTCGGTGAGAGCAGGCGAGTACGCCGCGCCTCCGGCGCACGGGCCGAGGATGACGCTGATCTGCGGAATCACTCCTGAGTTGCGGACATTGCGCTGGAAGATGCCGCCATAGCCCGCCAGCGCTGTGACCCCCTCCTGAATCCGAGCGCCTGCTCCATCACACAGACCTACGATCGGCGCTCCGGTGGAGTAGGCCAGATCCATCACCTTGTGGATCTTCTCCGCGTGCGCCTCGCCCAGCGCGCCACCGAAGATCCTGAAGTCGTGCGCATAGGCGAACACGGTTCGCCCGTAGACCAAACCCCACCCGACCACCACGCCGTCGGTGTGCGGTTTACGCGCGTCCATGCCGAAACTGGTGCTGCGGTGCCGGCGCATGGCTTCGATCTCGGTGAACGTTCCCTCATCGAAAAGCAGGGCAAGACGCTCACGGGCGGTCAGCTTGCCCTTGCCGTGCTGTGCTTGGGTGGCCGTCTCATGAGGACCGGAGTGAACCTCTTGGCGAAGCAGCAGGAGGTGCTCCACCTTCTCCCGCATCTGACTGATCCGGGTCACCGGATCCTCGGGCCGCTGGCCTCCGGCGGGAACGCCGTGCCGCTGGACGGGTGCGCGCATCCGCTTGTCGACCGAGGTCATCGCTGCGCCCTGCGCCCTGGGTCGGCAGCGCTCACCGGGTCAGCCTTCCTGATCATCACAACGTCGCACCACAATCGCGGAGTTGAACCCGCCATAGCCGCGGGCCAGCACCAGGACAGCAGCCAGACCCGGCGCCGGCCTGGGCGTGTCACGCACCAGGTCGAGTTCGTCGGGCCACCTGGGACTGCTGATGTTGACGGTCGGCGGAATGCATTCGTGGCGCATGGACAGCAGCGCGGTGGCCACGTCCAGCGGCCCACCGCCTGAGGCCAACCGACCCGTCATCGTCTTGGGCGCCGTGACCGGCACACCACGAGCGCCGAAGAGCGAGACCAGCGCACGCACCTCGTCCTGGTCGCGGTCTGCCACCCCTGAAGCGTCGGCGAACACGGCGCCGATCTGACTCGGCTCCAGCCCGGCGTCATGCAGCGCCATCTGAGCGGCTCGCAGAAGGCCAGGCTCACCACCGGAACCGGGACGGGGGTCGAACGTGGCCGCATAACCGGCGATCTCGCCATAGGCCCGAGCCCCACGAGCCGCCGCGACCTCGGCGTTCTCCATCACCAGAAGCGCGCCGCCCTCCCCCAGCACCTGGCCGTTGACCCGCTGGTCGAAGGGAAGGTAAGCAGCCTCGGGCTTGTCACTGGCTGACAACCGGTCGCTCGCCATCTGCGCGACCCAACCCCACGGGCACAGCGACCCGTCCACCGAGCCTGTGATGAGCAGGCCCGAGCCCTTACGCACCTGACGCCGCGCCTGCGCGATGGCGTCCAGGCCGCCGGCGTCGTCACTGACGAGTACGCCGCTAGGCCCGCGAAGGTCGTGCTTGATGGAGATTTGGCCGCTGTTCACCGCGTAGAACCAGGCGAAGGACTGGTAGGCGCTGACGTACTTGCTGCCGCTGCCCCAGAGTGCTTGCAGTTCGCGCTGGCCGAACTCGAAGCCTCCGGCAGAGCTCGCCGTCACCACACCGGCTGAGAATTCGGGCAGCTCAGGCTCAGCCATGCCGGCGTCGGCCAGCGCCTCGACCGCCGCCACCAGTGACAGCCGCGTGACCCGGTCGGTCTGGGGCAGCAACCGGCTTGGAATATGGGCCTTGGGGTCGAAGTCGAGGATCTCTCCGCCCAGGACGACCGGATAGGAAGCGGTGTCGAAGGAGGTGATCGGGCCGATGGCGCCGCGACCGGCGAGCACCGATTTCCAGTAGTCCTGCACGCCGAAGCCGTTCGGCGCCACCACCCCGATGCCGGTGATGACGGCCGACGCGGTGGAGGCCGTCCGGCTGCTGCTCGACGCTTGGGTTGACGTGGTGGCGGTCATGCGCGATTCCCATCCGGCTTAGTGAGGACCATCGCGCTCTGGAAGCCGCCGAAGCCGCTTCCCACAGTGAGCACGGTGTCGACATCGACCTCTCGAGCGGTCAAGGGGACGTAGTCCAGGTCGCATTCAGGATCAGGTTCGGTCAGGTTGGCGGTGGGCGGCACCACGCCGGTGGCGATCGTGAGCGCGCACGCGGCGATCTCCAGCGCGCCGACAGCGCCCAGCGAATGACCGATCATGGACTTGATCGAGCTGATCGGCACCTTGCGCGCGTGCTCACCGAGTGACCGCTTGAACGCCGCGGTCTCATGGCGGTCGTTCTGCTTGGTCCCTGAACCGTGGGCGTTGATGTAGTCGACCGCGTCAGGGTTGACCTGAGCCTCGTCGAGGGCGACCCGGATCGCCTCGGCCAACTCACGGCCATCCGGACGGAGCCCGGTCATGTGGAACGCGTTGCACCGCGAGGCGAAACCAGTGATCTCGGCGTAGACCCGGGCGCCCCTGGCTCGGGCACTCTCATACTCCTCGAGTATGAAGACCGCGCAGCCCTCACCCAGGACGAAACCGTTACGGGTGCGGTCAAACGGCCGGGAGGCATGCTCGGGGTCGTCGTTGCGCGGCGAGGTGGCCTTGATCGCGTCGAAGCAGGCAAGGGTGATCGGCGAGATCGGCGCCTCGGTGGCCCCGGCCACCATCACGTCGGCCGAGCCTTCGCGAATCAACTCCACCGCGTGGCCGATCGAGTCCAGCCCGGAGGTGCATCCGGTGGAGACCACGGTCGCCGGGCCCTGAGCGCCGATCGACCAGGCGACCTCGGCCGCGAAGGAGCTGGGCACCATGTGGTCGTAGAGGTTGGGGATCGCGTACTCGTGGTCCACCACCCACTTGGAACCGCTGTTGCTGACGATGTTGTACTCACGGTCCAGGCTGGTGGTGGCGCCGACCGCGCTTCCGATGGTCACACCGATTCGATGCGGGTCCAGCGCGGACAGGTCCATGCCGCAATCGGCTGCCGCTTCCCGCGCGCTCACCACGGCGAACTGGGCCGCGCGATCCATCCGGCGGCACTCCTGGATGTCCAGGCCCTCCAGAATGGGGTCGAAATCGGCTTCAGCAGCGATCTGCGACCGGAACGGGCTTGGGTCGAAATGGGTCACCCGCCTGGTGGCGGTCCGTCCCTCGGTCAGCAACGACCAGAATGACTTCACCCCGGTACCCCCGGGCGCAGTCACGCCGATCCCAGTGATGACAACTCTTCTATGCACGACCGTTCCTTCCGTCATAACGCGGGCGCCGAGTCACGCATTAGCACTGAATCCGCATCAAAGCCTTAACTCCTATATCCCTGCTGGAACTGCTCTGGAACGACCGATCGAGACAGCGGCGCAGCCGCGGCAGCACGGGGGTCACGCAGTGAAGTGACGTCGGCTACACCGGAGCGGCGCACGCACACGCCACCCCCGACCCGGCCCGGCCTAGCTCGCGCAGCTGTCAGCCCGCGGCCGTCTCCAGGGCGGCCACCCTGGCCAGTTCAGCCGCCCCATAGGCGGCGCCTGCGGTGTCGAACTGCAACCCGACGTGACCGGCGGCGCAGTGCACGTCACGCCATGCGCGCTGCACCTGCCCGGTCTCGGCCTGCCCTCTGGCGCCCTCTGAACGGAACAGCCGCTCCACCGCGCCGACCAGCAGCTCGGTGGCCAGGGTGTAGTCACGTCCGCACCGAGCCATCACCGCGGCGTTGACGGGGCCGTGATCGGCGACCCACGCGACACGGTCGAGCAGCAGCGCCGCGGCGTCGATCTCACCCGCTGAACGCGCCAGGGTCAGTTGGACGGTGCTGCGATCGGCCATCGGCTTTCCGGTGGCGTCACGCCGGGTGCTCATCCCCTGCGTCCACGCCGCCAGCGCTCCTCGGGCCGAACCCAGAGCCGGCGCGGCGAAAGTCAGGCCGGCGAAGACCCGGATCGAGACCGTGTGACAGCGCGCCGTGGACTCGGGGCTGTTGCCAGCCTGCATGTCCGAGCGAAGGAAGCTGCGATGAGCCGGCACGAACGCGGAGTCCAGGATGAGCGTGCTGCTCCCGGTGCCGCGCAGGCCGACGTTGAACCAGGTGTCCTCGATTCCGAAGTCCGAACGCGGCACCGCGAAGAACCTCGGGCCCAAGTCGTCGTCACCGCCGCTGGAGGAGCCGCAGACCAGCGCCCAGTCGGAGTGATCCACCCCACTGGTGAAGGGCCACCTGCCCGAGACCCGCCAACCACCGGCCACCGCTTCGACCGATCCGCCGGGCACGAGCGCGCCCACGACCAGCGAATCCGGTCCCCGCTCCCACAGCTCGCGCTGGCCGTCGATCGGAAGGAAGGCGCCCATCCGGGCCGCGCTGCCGAAGACCGAAGCGCACCAAGCCGCCGAACCGCAGGCCTCGCCCAACGTCGCGATGGCATGGGAGAAGTCACTGAAGGAGCCGGCGGCGCCACCCCACCGGCTCGGGACGAAATGACGGACCACGCCGGCCTCGACGATGGCCTCAACGACCTGCGGCGACAGCTTGCGCTCCGTTTCGGCGAGCTCTGCGTATCGAGTGGCTTCCGCGGCCGCGAGGCTCAAGGCAAGCGGAGTCAAGTCCAGGTGGTCATCGGCAAGAATTTGCTCGGTCACGCTGATCACCTCTCAGTGCGTCGATGGATGAGGCCTGACCGCGGCATGGGAGGGATCCGTCCGGGCGAAGGCTGCGCGACGATCGCTGTGCTAGGCGCCTCAGCGGCATCGGAATCAGTCGATGCCATCGTCACAAGCACCCGGGCAGTCTGGCGGATTCGGCTCAAGCAGGTCTGGAGGCAGCCTGGATCGAGGCGCCCGTCCCCACCGAGCCGCAGACGCGTCGACCCGGCTTCCAGCACGGCTACAGCGCGCAGGAGAAGTGTCGGAGCTAGCTGTGCGCCACGGCAGCAGGCGCTCGTGTCCCACTCTCTCCGCAAAGGAACACCATGACCTCCAGCGCCCTCGCACCGCGCGTCGAAGAGATCGCCGACGGCGTCCACGCCTACCTGCAACCAGACGGCGGATGGTGCCTGAACAACGCCGGCATCATCGTCGGCAGCTCCTCGACGGCTCTCATCGACACCGCGGCCACTGAACAGCGGGCCCGGCGGTTGGAGTCGGCGGTGATGAAGCTGAGCTCGCGCCGCCCCGACGTCGTGGTCAACACCCACTTCCACGGCGATCACACCTACGGAAACTTCGTCTTCGCACAGGATGCGACCATCGTGGCCCACGAAGACACCAGGGTGGACATGGCCGCGGCCGGCCTGCACATGCAAGGCCTCTGGCCCGATGTCGGCTGGGGCGCGGTCGAGGTCGCGCTGCCGACCTTGACGATCCGTGAGCCGAGCACCATCTACGTCGGTGGCATCCGGGCCGAACTGCTGACCTTCGGTCCCGCCCACACCCGTTCCGACATCGTGGTGTGGCTGCCCGACACCCGAGTGCTGTTCACCGGCGACCTGGTGATGTCGGGTGTCACGCCTTTCCTGACGATGGGATCGCTGTCTGGCTCGCTGGAGGCGGTGCGTCGGCTGCGAGAACTCGACGCGGCAGTCTTCGTCACCGGCCACGGCCCCGTCACCGACGCCTCGGTGCTCGACGTCACCGAGGGATACCTGCGCTGGGCCAAGGAGCTGGCAGAAGCGGGGATCGCAGCGGGCCTCTCGCCACTGGAGGTGGCCCGCGACGCGGATCTGGGCGCCTACGCGGGTCTCCTGGACTGCGAACGGCTAGTCGGCAACCTGCACCGCGCGTACGCCGAGGCCGCCGGCGCGCCCCCCGGCGCGCCGCTGGATGTCAACGCGATCTTCGCCGACATCATCGCCTTTCACGGCAAGTTACCGGCCTGCCAGGCTTGAGGCCGCCGGCACCGCCTTCACCGGGGAGTTCTCGGGCACACGCCCGTCGTGCTCGACGTAACGGTGCTTGACCAGCCAGTGACCGTCTTCCTTGGCCAGCACATCCCGGTTGTCAGTGCTGACATAAACCTGCAGCGACTTCCCCCGGGGGGTGGCCATGGCCAGGGCGTAGTAGCTGGTGTGCACCGACCCGTCGGCCTGGGGATTGACCTCGAGCATGCCCAGCCAGTGCCGTCGGACCTTGGAATCGGCCTGGATCTGCTCGACCCGTGCGCGTGCCGCCACCGCGATCGCCGCGCGGCCGTGCAGGGGCGCTGACACGTTCTGATGGAACACGCCGTCGTCGGTGAACGTGTCAGCCCACGCCTCGGCCGAACCGGAGTCCAGCAACCGCATCTGCCGGGAGTAGAACTGCTGCACCTCGTAGTAGATCTGCGCCTCTGAGGAGAGGTTGGCCGCCGGTGAGGTCATCTGCCTGCCTCAGTCCCGGCTGGGCTGCGCGAAGCCCGCCCGGCGCGCTCCTCGGCGTAGTTCTTGGCGTGTCCCAGCGTGGCCAGGCTGTTGCCGCTCAGGGCGGTCCGCAGGTAGTTGCGGGCCTCCTCGAGACCGGCGTCCGGGCCGAGGATCGCGGTGATCTTCGATTCCTTGACGGTGACCGTGTGCCGCGAAGTCGCGCGCACCTGCTCACCTTCAGGCTGCAGCAGCCAGTGCCCGGTGTGCAGCGACATCAGCGCCGGAAGCTCCAGTTGCTTGTACACGATCTTCTCGTGCGGCAGGCACACCCGGACTGACTCCGTCGTGTGGGTCGAGCCGTCCTTGGTCCTGGTCTCCATCCGCAGAACCTGCAGACCGGGGGTGTCCTCACGCAGGTCGACCGTCGCCACATGCGGCAACCGCTCCGACCACAACTTGGCCTCGTTGAGGAAGTCGTAGACGTCCTGGGCGCTTCCGTCGATCAGGATCGAGTCCTCGAAGCGGATCGTGCGCTGCTCGGCGTCTGCCATCGCCTCTGCCGCCGTCTTCAGGCCCAGCAGCTCCGAAGTGCTGTTGCGCTCGATGGCGGCCTCGATCCAGGCGACGTTCTCAGGTTCATCGCCGACAGCGGTGAAGTCGTGAAGCAGGACCACGCGGCAGCCCTGCTCGCCCAGGTCTTCGATGATCCAGCTGCCGCCCATGGACTCGACCGGATGCTGTGACACCTCCTGGCGGAAGTCGACCCGCAGCTCCTGCGGCGTGAGGGTCCGCCCGGACACCCAGGTCTTGACCTCTCCGTTGGCCGTGGCCCACAGGCGAATCCGCTCACGATCACCGGTCAGCTCCAGCTGCTGGGCGTAGACAGTCGGATGGAATATCTCCGGCCACCCCGTCACGTCGGCGATCAGGTCGTACACCGGTTTGGCCGGCGCGTTGACAAGCATTTCGTGGGACGTGCGGCGACGAGCGTCGTCGGTCATCGGGGTTCCTCCAGTGCAGTGGTTGGACAACAATTGCCGTCAGTAGTTACCGAGGCCGCCGCAGACGTTGAGGGCCTGGGCGGTGATGGAGGCCGCCACGTCCGAGACGAGGTAGCCCACCAGGCCGGCGACCTCTTCGGGAGTCGAATAGCGGCCCAGCGGGATCTTGGCGTTGAAGCGGGTCAGGATGTCGTCCTCGGAGGTGTCCCACGCCGCGGCGTAACCCTGACGCACCCGGCTGGCCATCGGCGTCTCCACGTAACCCGGGCAGACGGCGTTGACTGTGATACCGCTCTTGGCCAGCTCCAGGCCCAAGGCCTTGGTGAGGCCGATGACGCCATGCTTGGAGGCCGAGTACGGCGCGCCGAGGACCACGCCCTGCTTGCCACCGGTCGAGGCGATGTTGATGATCCGGCCCGAGGACTTGGTCAGCATCCCGCCCTGAGCCAACACCTCGCGGGTCATCCGGAACACCGCGTTGAGGTTGGTGTTGATGACGTCGAACCACAGGTCGTCGGCGATCTCGGCGGTGACGCCGCCGCCGCTGCGGCCGGCGTTGTTCACCAGCACGTCGATCGGCCCGAACGCGGCCACCGTCGCGGCCACGAGCTCGCGCACCGCGTCACCGTCGCGGACATCGGCGACCATGCCGTCGACCTCGCAGCCTTCGGCCCGAAGCTCCTTGAGCGTCGACTCGATCGAATCCGCGGTGCGAGCGCAGAAGAACACTCGGTGTCCGGCCGCCGCCAGCAAGCGCGTCACCGCCAGACCGATACCGCTTGTGCCGCCAGTGACGAGAACGACCTTGCTTTGTGCAGTCATATGACAGCCTCCAGGTAGTTGACTTGACGCTTCTTCAGATCAGGTTGAAAGTTGCCATCATCGACATGTCTTCATGCTCGAGGTTGTGGCAATGCAGGATGTAGCGGCCGGCTTCGCCGTGGAATCTGGCGATGACGTCCACGCGTTCGGAGCCGTTGACGAAGACCGTGTCCTTCCAGCCCGCGTCATAGGGCCCAGGCGGTCCGCCATTGCGCGAGACAACCTGAAAGCTCACCAGATGGACGTGGACCGGATGGTGGTAGTCGGAGACGAACGTCCACTTCTCGATCGCGCCCCGGGGAACGTCGGCGATGGACTCGGTCGGCGTGAAGAACTTGTTGTTGATCCACCATCCGCGTTCCTCGGCGCGGTGGAAGTCCAGGGTGCGGTGACGCTGGACCTTCGAGGCGGGGATCGGCTCGACGTCGGCGAGCTTGTCAGGGATCGAGGAGGTGTCGGCGACCTTGCCGGCGACGCGGAACCGCATCACCACGCCGGTCGACCCCGCGCCCGCCTTGTTGAGCAGGGTGATCTCGTCGCCAGGATGGAACGCCGAGAAGTCCAGCACGATCTCAAACCGTTGTCCCGGCGCGATCACCAGATCCTCGTGCGACACCGGCTTGGCCAGCAGGCCGGCGTCCGAGCCGATCTGCACCATCGCCGGTGTGGTCCGCGGCGAATCCAGAGCCAACCGCAGGACCCGTGCGTTGCAGGCGTTGAGCACCCGGAACCGGTAACGGGCCGTCTCGACGTCCATCAACGGCCAGGGAGCGCCGTTGACCAGGATCACATCGCCCATCACACCTGGCAGGGACGCGTCTTCGACACCCGGCTTCATCATGTGGGCGTCAGCGGACGGGTACTTCAACGCTCCGTCCGCGGCGAAGGCCCGGTCGCAGATCATCAGAGGCACGTCACGGGCGCCCGAGGGCAGCGGGAGCGCCATCTCCTGCTCGTCGCGGATGAGGTGGAAGCCGGCCAGGCCGCGATAGACGCTGGCTCCGGTGAAGTCCATGCGGTGGTCGTGGTACCAGAGCGTCGCCGCCGGCTGGTCCATGGGATAGGTGTAAGCCCGGCTGTGGTGACGCACATCGGCCTTGGGGTCGGGCGGCATATGCCCGGTGGCCGAAGAGCCATGGGGCATCGCTCGAACCGACTCGTCAGAGGTCAGGTAGTCGGTGGGATAACCGTCACTGTGCGGCGGCGTGTGCCCGCCGTGCAGGTGGACCACGGTGGGCACCGGCAACTCGTTGGTGTGGGTGACCACCGTGCGCCGGTCCCGCCGGGAGATGATGGTCGGTCCGGGGAAGACACCGTTGTACCCCCAGATCTCGGTCTTGTGCCCGGGGATGATCTCCTGCCTCGCCCTGGTCTGGCGGAGGTGGTAGTGATCGGTGTCACCGACGCGACGAGGAGTCAGGACCTGGGGAATCGGCAACCGAACGGTGAACGGCCGCGGAAGCGGCAGGTCACTCGACAACTGGTTCAAGTTGTCGGTGAGCCCATCCATCGGACTGGTGTTGCCGGTCTTGCCGAAAGTCAGTGCGGGGCCAGCGATCCCCCGCACCGACTTTCCACCGGACTGGAGCTCGGAGTAGGCGTACCCACCGAGCGCAGCAGTGCCGCCCACCACTGCCAGCCCGCTGACGAAGGCGCGCCGGCTTACCTGCCGAGCCATGCGCGTTACCCCCTCACCGACTGAGCCCGCAGCGATGACGTCACTTCTTGCCGGCGCTCGTGCTGTTGATGGTGAAGCTCTTGAACTTCTTGCCCTCGGGGGTGTACATCGACGCCGCTCCGGCAGCCACCAGACCGCCCTTGTCGTCGAGAGTGACGTTCTGCATGGCCCGGATCGTTCCGATGATGGTGTTGGTCTTACGGTTCTTCAGCGGGATCACGACCTGCAGGGTGTACTTCTTCGGCTCGAGGGACTGCTGCCAGTAGCCGGTGCCCGGCAGGGTGTCGGTGCCGATCTGGTCCAGCGTGCCGTCCTCCTTGAAGATCAGCGTGGCGCCACCGCTGGAGGGCAGGGACGAGCTGACCTTCACGACCCAGCTGCCGATGATCTCGGAGCTGTCGGACTTGCTGACGCCCGTGCTGGCGCTGGTGCTGGCGCTGGCGCTGCTCGAGGTGGAGGCCTTGGCGGCGGGCTCGGTGTCGGAGTCAGAGCTGCAGGCGGTCAGCGCCGAGGACGCGGTGAGGGCGCAGAGGGACACCAGTGCGATTCGCTTTTTGTACATGGTTATTTACTGCCTTTCGTTGACGCAGGTTGGCTGGTCGTTGACATTCGTTATCCGAACTTGGGTATCAAGTGCTCGGCGACCAGACGAAGGGTGGTCTCGCCCGCCTCCACCGGTAACTGACCGGAGTGGACGGCGAGGCTGAGGATGACGTCGTCGCCGAACCAGTCGGCGATCTGGGCGACCTGCGAGCTGACCTCGTCAGGTGTGCCGGCGAGAACCTGGTTGGCGGCGATCTTGTCGTCCAGCTCGGGCCGGGCGAGCTGCTCGGCGAGCTTCTCATATCCCGGGTAGGCCTTGCTGGTGGTTCCCGACCACGACCGGACAGCCTTGCCGATCGCCTCGCCGTTGCGCATGTCGTCGTAAGCGCCGATCTTGCGGGCGTTGACGCCGTCCTCATCGACGTATGCCGGGTAACTGAGCTGGACCAGTTCGGTTCCCGGCTCGTGTCCGGCCTCTTTCCAGGCTGAGCGGTAGGCGGCGAGCCGGTCCTGGATCTGCTCCCGGCTCAGGATCGCGCCGACCATCTGGATGTTGTGGCCGGCCTTGCCCGCCGCGATGCAGGAGTCGACGCTCCGGGCGGTGGTGATGTACACCGGCGGGTGCGGCTGCTGGAACGGACGCGGCAGCGAGGTGACCGGCCCGAAGCTGTGGTGGGTGCCTTCCCAGACCACATCCTCCTGCGACCACAGCAGTTTGCACGCCGCGATGCCTTCGTCGAACCGGGTCTGGCTCTCATCCATCGAGATGTCAAAGGCCTTGAACTCGTCGGGCAGGAACGCCCGGCCGAAGCCCACGTCCAGCCGGCCATGGGACAGGTTGTCCAGCATGGCCAGCTTGCCGGCCAGCTGAACCGGGTGGGTGAAAGCCGGGATGACGGCGCTGGTGCCCAACCTGATGGTGCGGGTGTGCGCGGCCAGCGCGGTCAGCAACGTCACCGGGTCGGGGCTGTAGCCACCGTAGGCGAAGAAGTAGTGCTCCACCGTGCGGACATGGTGGAACTCGAGGATGTCCGCCTGCTTGGCAAGCTGGACGCATTCGTCGTAGTACTCCGCCGGGTTCTTCTCGGCAGGCCCAACATTGGGGAAGAACGTTATCCCGAACTTCATCTTCGACCTCGTTCTCGATGGATTAGCCGGCCAACGCTGACAGGAACCGAGCTGGCCGTGAATGGTGCCCTCCATGGCTTGAAGCCAGCTGGAAGGCAGCTGGAACGCTGAGTCAGGCGCGGCCCGGCAGGTCCAGCACGATGCGCCGGGACCGGACTGCCAGGGCGCCGTCCGCCGCGCGGACCAGATGGTCGGTGACGACGCTGCTCGGGTCGAGCTTGACGGCGCCTTCGGAGGAGGTGTGGCTCACGATGGCGTAATACACCGCACGGATCGCGCCGTCGTCTGAGTGATCGACCTGGCGCATGCCGAACCAGTGATGGCGGTGCACCGCGGCAGCCTGGAAACGCTCGACCAGCCCGCGCATGACGGCGACGATTCCGGCCCGGCCACCGGGCACCGAGTCCCCTGCGCCGAGCGCGAAAGTCGCGTCTTCGGTGAAGGACTTGCCGAAACCCTCGACGTCGCCTGAGTCGAGCTGCATTTGCTGTGTCGCGTAGAACCGGTCGACCTCGAACAGCAGGTCCGACCCGACTTCACCAGTCGAGGCCACCATTCACCTCCATGACGTGTCCGTTGATGTACCTGCTGTGGTCTCCGGCCAGGAAGACCGCGGCTGCCGCGACCTCCTCGGCGGTGCCTGGGCGCCCACTGGCCAGTTTCTGGCTGTACTTGGCCCACACCACCTCGTTGGAGGCCAGAGCCCGGCCCATGCCTTCGTCGATGATCCCGGGCGCGAGGCAGTTGATCGTGATGCCCTGCGCCGCGCTCTCCACCGCGGCGACCTTGGTCAACATCTCGATCGCAGCCTTGGAGGCGCAGTAGGCCGAGGCCCCCGGCGCCACCCTGGTCGCCATCGCCGACGACATGGTGATGACGCTGCCGCCGCTGTGGGCGGGCAGGTGCTTGAGCGCGGCCCTGACCGTGAGGAAGGTGCCGGTCACATTGGTCTCGAACGTGGCCGTCCAATCCTCGACGCTCAGCGCGGCGACCCGCCCAGGGGCGCTCATGCCGGCGTTGGCGACGACGATGTCCAGTCCGCCGAACCGATCCACCGCCGCCAGCATCAGGCGATCCACCGAGTCGGGGTCGCGCACATCAAGGTGCTGGCTCGCGACCTGGTCCGGATACTTCTCGACCAGATCGGCGATGGCAGCGATGTCGCGCCCACCTAGGAGGACCCGGCAGCCCTCAGTGACGTATGTCTCGGCGATCACTCGCCCGAGACCTCTTGTGCCGCCGGTGATGACGGCGGTCTTACCCTTGAGACGCATGTACTTCCCTTCGCTCGACCAGGACAGCCTGAGTCAAAGCGCTGGATGCCCACTCGGACGCCGCTGGATTCGCCCCTGCCCGACCACGCGTCCAGCGGCGCTCAATGTCAGCTCCAGCGGCGCGACCGACAATCCGAACGCCAGAAATCGGCAGTACCGACCGAGCAAGGGCGACTCAATTGACCGACAGCGACACCTACTTCCAGCTCCAGCAGTTCTATGCCAAGCAGATGCAGAACCTCGACGGCGGCGATGCCGACGCGTTCGCGGCCAGCTTCACCGCCGACGGCGTCTTCGTGCACTACCCGCACGACGAGGTTCAGGGCCGCGACGCGATCTTGACGGCCACCCGCGAGGGTGTGGCGCGAACCCGCGCCCTAGGAGTCGTGCGGCGGCACTGGTTCGGCATGCTGGAGGTCACAGCAGGCCCTGACTCCACGATCTGCACGAGGTACTCGGCGATCACGTCAGCGGTCAACGCCGACGGCGAGGTCCGCCTGGAGCCGACCTGCATGGTCGAGGACGTGCTGGTGGCCACCGGCGACGGCGGATACCTCAACCACCGCCGCACTGTGCGCCGTGACGACGTGGAAGGGCCGAAGTGAGCGACAGCCCGGTTGCCATCGTCACCGGGTCCTCATCAGGCATCGGCGCGACCATCGCCGCTCGTCTGACCGATGCCGGTTATCGAGTGGCAGTCAACTCGGCTCGCTCGCAAGAGGCGGGCGAGGCGGTCGCGGCCAAGCTCGACGGAGCGATCTACGTGCGAGCCGATGTCTCCCAGGCAGCGCAAGCCCGTGAGCTGGTGGCCACGACCGTCGACCAGCTGGGACGGTTGGATCTGCTCGTCAACAACGCAGGCATCACCAAGGCAATCCCCCACTCGGACCTGGAGTCGGCGACCGCGGAGGTCTGGCGGTCCATTCTCGACGTCAACGTGGTGGGCACCTGGGAGATGATCACGGCGGCGGTGCCCGAGCTTCGCCGCAGCGGCGGCGGCTCCATCGTCAACATCTCCTCGATCGCTGGTAGCAGGCCTGCCGGCAGCAGCATCCCGTACGCGGTAAGCAAAGCGGCGATCAACCACATGACCCGGTTGCTGGCTGCCACGCTAGGCCCTGAGGTGCGGGTCAACGCGGTGGCTCCCGGCCTCATCGACACGGAGTGGACCGCCTCCTTCACCGAGGCACGCGAGTGGATGGCCACCACGGCGCCGCTCAAGCGAGTGGGCACCACCGATGACGTCGCCACGATGGTGCTGGCGCTGGCGCAAGCTGAGTTCACGACCGGTGAGATCATTCTGGTGGACGGCGGAACGCACCTGCGCTGAGGCACTTGGGCTGCCGAGGTCCACGAACAACACCAGAGAGGACGCCGACGTGTCGCGCATCATCGAGGGGGCGGCGGATCGGCCTGCGGCGACGCCGCCTCGAAAGCGGCTCACCGCCGAAGCGGCCGTCGTCATGCTGGCCTGCCTCGGCCAGTTCCTGGTCGTCCTCGACGCATCCGTGGTGAACGTGGCGCTGCCCTCGATCAGCGATGACTTGCACTTCTCGGTCACCGGCCTGTCGTGGGTGACCAACGCCTACGCGGTGACCATCGCCGGGCTGTTGATGGCCGGCGGCCGCTCGGTCGACATCTTCGGGCGCAAGCCGGTGTTCATCTCCGGCGTGGTGGTGTTCACGCTGGGAAGCCTGCTCTGCGGCGTGGCGCAGTCCTCGGAGATGCTGGTCGCCTTCCGGTTCGTCCAGGGCGCAGGCGCCGCGGCGATCGGGCCGGCTTCACTGGCCATCTTGATGACGAGCTTTCCCGAGGGGCAGCGGCGCGCCAAGGCCCTGGGCACCTGGAGCGCTGTCGGGGCAGCCGGCGGAGCCGTGGGCAACCTGGTCGGCGGCGTGCTCACCGACACCCTGTCGTGGCGATGGGTCTTCTTGATCAACCTGCCGGTGGGAGTGTTCGTCGTGCTCCTGGCCCTGAGCTATCTGGAGTGGGGAAGGGAAGGCGCGCGCCGCAGGCTGAACCTGTCGGGCGTCATCACCATCACGCTCGGGTTGTCGCTGATCGATTTCGGGGTCATCCAGGCAGCTGATCACTCCTGGGGCGCCGCTCGCACGATAGTGCCGCTCATCGCCGGCGTCCTCAGCCTCGTCGGGTTCCTGCTCCTGCAGGTGAAGGCGCCCGAAGACCCCCTCATCCCGACCCGAGTGCTCAAGTCGATACCGGTCATCACCGCGAACTTCGCCATGTTCGCCACCGGCGCGGCCTTCTTCAGCATGTGGTACTTCGTCTCGCTCTACCTCCAGGACGTCCGGCATTACACCCCGCTGGAGACCGGTCTGGCGTTCCTGCCGCAGACCATCACAGTCGTTCTCTTCGCCAGGGTGCTCACCCCCAGGCTGCTCCACCGAACCTCGCCCCGGACCGTCGTGATCCTGGGCGCCACCCTCTCGGCCATCGGCTTCCTCGCGCAATCGAGAATGGGCCTGCACGGCAGCTACCTGATGACGGTCGCGGTGCCGGGAATCTTCGTCACCGCAGGCATGGGCCTGCTCTTCACCCCCCTTGCCACCGTGGCCACCGCCGGCGCGGCGCGTGCCGACGCCGGGGTGGTGTCCGGGCTGATCAACACCTCGCGGCAGGTGGGTGGTTCCATCGGCCTGGCGACGATGGTGACGGTGGCGGCTTTCCGAAGCCGGTCGGTGCGCGATGACGGGGTGGGGCGGTCAGTCGAGCACGCGCTGAGCGCCGGCTACTCGTGGGTGTTCCTGGCCTCGGCCGTGCTGATCGTCCTCGGCGTGCTGCCTCTGGTGCTCACAGCCGCGCGCAGGCCCCCCGAAGCCGCTGAGCACACCCTCGCGAAGTCTGGCTGACCCCCTGCCGGCCGGACTGGCCTCGTCAGATCACAGGCCCCCCGTTCCAGCGGCTGGCCCGCCGACCCGGGCCGTGGAAGATCTTGATCGGGCCGGTAGACGCCCGGAGGTCGCCCACGGTACTTTCGCTGAAGCTCCCACATCACTGACACAAGGGGATTCATGTGATACGTACTAGTTTGTCCGCACGCAAGGGGGCCATCGCGCTCCTGTCGGGCGGCGCGCTTCTGCTCGGCGGCCTTGCCACCATGCCCGCTAACGCCGCTCCCGTGCAGTCGGGCTGTGACGCCCGCACCAACAACACCTACAGCAAGCTTCTGGAGTGCGTCCGGCTCGAGGGCGTGCGCGAGCACCAGGCCGCGTTGCAGGCCATCGCCGACGCCAACGGGGGAAACCGGGCCGATGCCACCCCCGGCTACTTCGCGAGCGTCGACTACGTCCTGGGCGTGCTCGCCGCCGCCGGCTGGGACGCCGAGAAGGTCCCGTTCCAGTACAACGCCACCGACGCGTTGCTGCGCCAGATCACACCCACGGCAGCCACCTACCCGACCGGCGCCTTCACCGGGACCGGCGAGGGCGACGTCACCGGCAACGTCATCGGAGTCGACCTCGCCCTGACCGGGGCACGCGCCAGCACCAGCGGCTGCGAGGCCAGCGACTTCGCCGGCCTGGACTTCTCCGGCCCGAATGACATCGCCCTGATCCAGCGCGGTGGCTGCAACTTCACCTTCAAGGCCCTCAACGCCGAAGCTGCCGGCGCCGAGGCTGTCATCATCTTCAACCAGGGCGACGCCAGCCCCGGGGACCGCACCGGCCTCATCGTCGGCACGCTCGGCGGCGCGGATGTCGTCGACATCCCGGTGGTCGGCGCTTCCTTCGCGCAGGGCCAGGCACTGGCAGTCGCAGGCTCGACGGCTCAGGTCGTCGTCGACTTCCTGGTCCGCTCGTCCTACAACGTCATCGCTGAGCTTCCCGGCCGCAACGACGACAACGTCGTGATGGCAGGCGCCCACCTGGACTCGGTTCCGGAAGGCCCGGGCATCAACGACAACGGCAGTGGCTCGGCGGCGCTGCTCGAGATCGCCCAGTCGCTGTCCAAGCTCCGTCCCGAGAACACCGTGCGCTTCGCGTGGTGGGGCGCCGAGGAAGAGGGCCTGGTCGGTTCGACGCAGTGGGTCGCCCAGCAGTCGCAGGCAGAGCTGGACCGGATCGCGCTGTACCTCAACTTCGACATGATCGGCTCGCCGAACTACATCTTCATGGTCTATGACGCCAACGAGTCCAGCTTCGAGGCGCCGGCCGGCGTGACGATCCCGGAGGGCTCAGCGGCCATCGAGAGGGTCTTCGAGTCCTTCTACACCCTGCGTGGCGAGCCCTATGACGACTCGCAGTTCAGCGGTCGCAGCGACTACCAGGCCTTCATCAACAGCGGGATCCCGTCCAGCGGGCTCTTCACCGGGGCCGAGCAGATCAAGACCGAAGAGCAGGAAGCCATCTGGGGCGGCACCGCAGGCGAGCAGTTCGACCCCTGCTACCACCAGGCCTGCGACACCTACGCCAACAACAACGACCACGCTCTTGAGGTCAACTCCGACGCGGTGGCCTTCGCGGTCCTGACCTTCGCCTACTCCACCGAGGCCGTCAACGGCGTCCCCGGCACGAAGGTCCCGGGCAACTTCACCATTCCGGCGCCCGCCGGACCCGAGCACACCTTCGCCGGCCCGCTCGGCGGCGACAGCGTGCACGACCACGATCACGGGACCCAGGCTTCCTGAGTCCGACTTATCCGAACCAGCGCCCCTCGCCACCTCGGTGGCGAGGGGCGCTGGCGTTTCTGAGGGTTGGGCGTTTCTCAGGGTCGGGCGGTCTGGGGGTCGGGCGGTCTGGGGGTCGGGCGGTCTGGGGGTCGGCGGTCTGAGGGTCGGGCGGTCTGGGGCCGGCAGACCCGAGGCAGCGGACACCAGGTCGGGGCCATGAAGGCGCGTCGCGGTGGGCGCCGGGGACGGGCTTGATCGAGGCGGTAGACGCCGGAGGTCGCCCACGGTACTTTCCCTGCAGTTTCCAAATTTTCCCGACACAATACGAATTCGCCTGACACAGGGGGACCATGTGACACGTACCAGTTTATCCGCGCGCAAGGGGGCCATCGCGCTCCTGTCGGGCGGCGCGCTTCTGCTTGGCGGCCTTGCCACCATGCCCGCGAACGCCGCTCCCGCGCAGTCGGGTTGCGAGACTCGCACCAACAACACCTACGACAAGCTTTTGGAGTGCGTCCGGCTCGAAGGCGTGCGCGAGCACCAGGCGGCGCTGCAGGCCATCGCCGACGCCAACGGGGGAAACCGGGCCGAAGGCACTGCCGGTTACGCCGCCAGCGTCGACTACGTCCTGGGCGTGCTCGCCGCCGCAGGCTGGGACGCCGAGAAGGTCCCGTTCCAGTACGAGGCCACCGACACCTTGCTCCGGCAGCTCACCCCCGTGGATGCGACCTACCCGACCGGCTACTTCAGCGGCATCGGCGAGGGTGACGTCACCGGCGGCGTCATCCCGGTGGACGTCAAGCTGACCGGGGACCGGGTCAACAGCAGCGGCTGTGAGGCCAGCGACTTCGCCGGCCTGGACTTCTCCGGCCCGAACGACATCGCCCTGATCCAGCGCGGCGCCTGCAACTTCTCCTTCAAGGCCATCAATGCCGAAGCAGCCGGCGCGGAGGCTGTCATCATCTTCAACCAGGGTGACACGATCGGCACGGGCGACCGCACGGGTCTGTTCATCGGCACCCTCGGCGGCCCCAATGTCGTCGACATCCCGGTCCTCGGCGCCAGCTTCGCGCAGGGCGAGGCCCTGGCCGCCCCGGGTGCGACCGCTCATGTGAAGCTCGAGTTCGTCACCAAGAGCTCCTACAACGTCATCGCTGAGCTCCCCGGCCGCAACGACGACAACGTCGTGATGGCAGGCGCCCACCTGGACTCGGTTCCGACCGGCCCGGGCATCAACGACAACGGCAGCGGCTCGGCGGCGCTGCTCGAGATCGCCCAGGTGACCTCCAAGCTTCGCCCTGAGAACACCATCCGTTTCGCGTGGTGGGGCGCTGAAGAGTTGGGCCTGGTCGGTTCGACGCAGTGGGTCGCCCAGCAGTCCCAGGCAGAGCTGGACCGGATCGCGCTGTACCTCAACTTCGACATGATCGGCTCGCCGAACTACATGTTCATGGTCTACGACACCGACGAGTCCAGCGGACAGGCGCCGGCCAGCGTGCCGATCCCGGAGGGCTCAGCGGCCATCGAGAGGGTCTTCGAGTCCTTCTACACCCTGCGTGGCGAGCCCTATGACGACGCGCAGCTCAGCCGGCGCAGCGACTACCAGGCCTTCAGCGACAACGGGATCCCGTTCGGCGGGCTCTTCACCGGGGCCGAGGTGCGCAAGACCGCAGCGCAGCAGGCCATCTGGGGCGGCGTGGCAGACCAGGAGTTCGACCCCTGCTACCACACGACCTGCGACACCTACGCCAACAACAACGACCACGCTCTCGAGGTCAACTCCGACGCGGTCGCCTTCGCGGTCATGACCTTCGCGCACTCCACCGAGGCCGTCAACGGCGTCCCCGGCAAGAAGGTCCCGGGCAGCTTCACCATTCCGGCGCCCGCCGGACCCGAGCACACCTTCGCCGGCCCGCTCGGCGGCGACAGCGTGCACGACCACGACCACGAGGCCCAGGCTTCCTGAGTCCGGCTTATCCCCCTCAGCGCCCCTCGCCACCTCGGTGGCGAGGGGCGCTGATGATGTCGCGGCGCGCGGCAAGGTGGTGGGGACGGCCTGGGCGCCTGGGAAGGTCTTCATCGTCGGTAGACGCCGGAGGTCACCCGGAGTATCTTCGCTGAAGCTCCGAATTACGGACACAATGCAAATATGCTGACACAAGGGGACCATGTGACACGTACTAGTTTGTCCGCGCGCAAGGGGGCCATCGCGCTGCTGTCGGGCGGCGCGCTTCTGCTTGGCGGCCTTGCCACCATGCCCGCTAACGCCGCTCCCGCGCAGTCGGGTTGCGAGACTCGCACCAACAACACCTACAGCAAGCTTCTGGAGTGCGTCCGGCTCGAAGGTGTGCGCGAGCACCAGGCGGCGCTGCAGGCCATCGCCGACGCCAACGGCGGAAATCGGGCCGAAGGCACTGCCGGTTACACCGCCAGCGTCGACTACGTCCTGGGCGTGCTCGCCGCCGCCGGCTGGGACGCCGAGAAGGTCCCCTTCGAATACCAGGCCACCGACACCCTGCTGCGGCAACTCACCCCGGCGCAGGCGACCTACCCGACGGCCGGCTTCACCGGCACCGGCGAGGGTGACGTCACCGGCGCGGTCATCCCGGTGGACGTCAAGCTGAGCGGGGACCGGGTCAACAGCAGCGGTTGCGAGGCCAGCGACTTCGCCGGCCTGGACTTCTCCGGCCCGAACGACATCGCCCTGATCCAGCGCGGCGCCTGCAACTTCACCTTCAAGGCCATCAACGCCGAAGCGGCCGGCGCGGAAGCTGTGATCATCTTCAACCAGGGTGACACGATCGGCGCGGGCGACCGCACAGGCC
Source organism: Jatrophihabitans sp. (assembly GCA_036399055.1). Lineage (NCBI taxonomy): Bacteria > Bacillati > Actinomycetota > Actinomycetes > Jatrophihabitantales > Jatrophihabitantaceae > Jatrophihabitans > Jatrophihabitans sp. The sequence continues at coordinate 86,222 of DASWNX010000035.1, read as the reverse complement.
TGTTCATCGGCACCCTCGGTGGTGGTGGTGACAACATCGTCGGCATCCCGGTCCTCGGCGCCAGCTTCGCGAATGGCCAGGCTTTGGCCGCCGCCGGTTCGACCGCTCAGGTGAAGATCGACTTCCTGACCAAGACCTCCTACAACGTCTTCGGCGAGCTTGCCGGGCGCAACGACGACAACGTCGTGATGGCAGGCGCCCACCTGGACTCGGTTCCGGAAGGCCCGGGCATCAACGACAACGGCAGCGGCTCGGCGGCGCTGCTCGAGATCGCCCAGGTGACCTCCAAGCTTCGCCCTGAGAACACCCTCCGCTTCGCGTGGTGGGGCGCTGAAGAGCTGGGCGTGGTGGGCTCCACGCAGTGGGCCCACGACCAGTCGCAGGCCGAGCTGGACCGGATCGCGCTGTACCTCAACTTCGACATGATCGGCTCGCCGAACCACATCTTCATGGTCTATGACGCCAACGAGTCCAGCTTCGAGGCGCCGGCCGGCGTGACGATCCCAGAGGGCTCAGCGGCCATCGAGAAGGTCTTCGAGTCCTTCTACACCCTGCGTGGCGAGCCCTATGACGACTCGCAGTTCAGCGGCCGCAGCGACTACCAGGCCTTCATCAAGAGCGGGATCCCGTCCAGCGGGCTCTTCACCGGGGCCGAGGTGCGCAAGACCGAAGAGCAGGAAGCCATCTGGGGCGGCACCGCAGGCGAGCAGTTCGACCCCTGCTACCACCAGGCCTGCGACACCTACGCCAACAACAACGACCACGCTCTTGAGGTCAACTCCGACGCGGTCGCCTTCGCGGTCCTGACCTTCGCCTACTCCACCGAGGCCGTCAACGGCGTCCCCGGCACGAAGGTCCCGGGCAACTTCACCATCCCGGCGCCCGCCGGACCCGAGCACACCTTCGCCGGCCCGCTCGGCGGCGACAGCGTGCACGACCACGAGGCCCAGGCTTCCTAGGTCCGAACTCACCCGAATCAGCGCCCCTCGCCACGTCGGTGGCGGGGGGCGCTGATGGTGTGCGCGCCGTTCAGTCTCCAGGGCCGGCGCGCCTCGTCGGCGCACGCCCGGTCCGAGATGCGCCCGTCCAGCAGCACCGTCTGGGCGGGCGGTCGAACTCATCACTGCTCCCCCGCGTTCTGCCAGGCCCCTCGGGCGCAGTGGTTAAGAGGTGCTCACCTGCTCACCTGGGTGTGGTCACGGGCCAGCCGGGAGCACGCCAGCAACGCCAGGCCGATGAAGGCCACGCTCAACACCAGGCCGGTCGTCACAGTGGAGCCGAGCTGCACGCTGGTCGCCGCGATCAGGCCGACCACAACGCAGAGATCGGTGGCCGGGCTGAGAAAGGCGAAATACCTGCCGATGTGATGTGAGGGCACCAGTGCCTGCATCTTGGTGAGGAAGATCGCGGTGGCTGCGCCCTCGCAGAAGCCGATCGCCACCAGGATGGCGAGGGTGGTCCAGAAGTCGTGCACCACGAACAGGCCCGCCCACAACACCGCTTCGATGGCGCTGAGCGCGAGATAGGACCTGCCCGCGCCGGCCGCCACGAGGCGCCTCACCAGCAGCCCCCCGACGACTCCGCCGACGGCTATGGCGGCGATCATCGCGCCGTAGCTGACCGACCTGGTCTCAAACCGCTCCAGCACGAGGCCTGGCAGCAGCACCCGCCGGGCGCCTATCGCCACCGAGTAGGCCAGCGCGGTGAAGGTGTACAGGCCCACGACGGTAGAGCCGGTGACCGCCTCGTAGGACTGCCTGAGAATGCTTCGCAGCCCCCACGACGCCGGCGCCGATGTCGGGCCGGCGGCCTGCTCGCGGCCGGCGACCGCGGACTTGTGGACCGAGGACAGGCCCAGCAATAACGCCGATGAGGTGAGGGAGAACACGCACTCGGCGAAGAAGATGTACTCATACCTGGCGACGGAGGCGATCACCGCGCAGATGACCGGCCCGATCACCACAGCGATCCGTTCGGCGCTGACGATCTCGCCGCTGGTTTGCGCCTGCTTCCGCGGCGGTGTCAAGGTGTTCCGCAGTGCCATCCGGGCCGGGATTCCGGGCAGCGCTGCCAGCCCCACCGCTACGGCGACCAGTTGGGCGATCCAGGCGTGAAAGGCCAGCGGATACAGCAGGACCAGCATCCCGCCGAGGAGCGAACTGCCGATCGCGACTGGCAGCACGTTGTGCCGCGAGACGATCTCACCGGCCAGCGGCCCGAGCAGGATGTTGGGAACCACGGCGAGAGCCAGCGCCACACCGGTGGCCATGCCCAGGCCGAACCGGTGCAACAGCAGCAGCGTCAGGCCGACCGATGTCATCGAGAAGCCGAGGTGCAGGAAGAAGATGCTCAGCACCAGCCGGCGGTGGGGCGTGCGGGAGCTCGCGAAGGCAGGCCTCACAGATCACCGCCTCGGTCCAGCGTGGTCTGCCTGCCGACCAGCCTCACGGTAGCGGCCATGGCATGGCCGCACCTGCTCGCGCGCACTGCGGCACTCGCTTCTATGACGGCGCAGATCGAGGTGCGAGGATTGCCCAAACCCAACCTGCTCAAACAGCCTGGCAGAAGTGTCACGCGACAGGCCGGGCCGTGTCGCGGCGCCTCAGCTGAACACCGAGCACCACGGCTAGCGGCCACAGCGCCTGGGCCCCGGCAAGCGCCCGCTCACTGAGACCCAGCAAGGCGCCTCCCTGAAGCTCGAGCAGGAGCCACCCCAGCAGCGCGGCCAGCGACAACGTGGCGAGCCGGGCGGTCCGGCGAGCCGGCAGGCCCGAGGCGGCAGGCCACCCGGTCAGGGCCGCGAAGGCCAGCGCCGCCGCAGGTAGATGACCCGCCGACGGTTGCGGCAGCGCGGCGACCAGAACTGTGGCCACGCCGCCCAGCGCCAGCAGGACGCGGGCGGGTCTGCCTGCCTCAGGCACACCCGCCGCAGTCACCAGGTGGCAGATGCCCAGCAGCGCCAGCGCCGTCGTCATGATCGCGCCGGCGACGCCGTCTTGCGCCGCCAGCGCGCTGATCGTGTCCCGCAGCGGGTCATAGCCCTCGGACTCAACGGCCTCAGCCCAACTCCAGCCGCCGATCAACGCGACCGGAGCGACCCCCGCTGACAGCACTGCCCATCGGCGCACCGGGCCGAGTCTGCCAGCCCCGACTCGCTCAGCCCAGAGCCAATGACAGGTAGTCCACCTGCTGCTGCTTGCGCATCAACACATGCTCGATCAGGTGCTCCAATGCCTCGCTGCGCGGTTCCTGGCCGGTGCTGGGGATCACGGCATGCAGGGTGGCCATCACCTGCTCTTCGCGCTCGAGAAACTCCCGCAGTGCCGTGCCGGCGTCGGTGCTGGGGACCGGCGGCGCCTCCATGGGGCTCAGCTGGCCGCCGACAGCCGCCAGCTTCTCGACCAGCAACTGAGTGTCTGCGACCTCGGCCACCGCGTAAGCCTGAAGGCGGTCCTTCAGGTTCAGCGACAGCGGGCCCTGCAGGTTGCCGGCGAGCAGGGTCAGGCTCACCAGCGAGCCGAGCTGCTGAGACACCGCCGCCGACAGTTGCTTGTTGACAGCTTCCACGTCCATGGCTTCATCGCCCACGGCCTGACCCCTTAATCCGGTGTGCACGTCGCCTCGCGGCGCGTGGCCCAGACGCTGCGCGCTCAACGCCGTGCGGGCTTGGTACTCCACGACTACCAGCCTCGGCCGTCGGACACAAACCACCACCCGTGCCACAGGCGACAGCCGGGCATCGCTGGTGCGATGCCCGGCTGTGCGCGGCTATCTGAGCCTGCCTACAGCGCGGCCGATCTGCTCACGGCCTGCTGCCAGTGCTGAGCGAGCGTCATCGGCAGGCGATCCTGGCCGCGTCGCGGTAGGAACCCGTGGCGGGAACGAACGCGACATCGGCGCTTTCGGCGTGCAGGGTCAGCCGGGCATAGCCGTAGGACGTGTTGTCCTTGGCGGCGGTGGTCGAGCGGCCGGTGACGCCGTAGTGGTTCTTGCCTCCCTGGCCGGAGACGATCTGGACGATCCCCCGGGCATCGTCGCGGACGCCGGAGGGGTTGAGCGGGTAGAACCGCTCGTAGTCGTGATCGTGACCGGACAGGATCAGCTCGGCTCCGGCGTTGTACAGGGCCTGGACGAACGGTCCCATCGACGAGTGGTCGCCGTGGGTGCCGCTGGACCACCGGGGCTTGTGGAACATCGCCCCGACACACTTGTTCGGGTGGGCGGCCAGGTCGGCCTTCAACCATGCCATCTGCGCCCCTCCCGCGGTGATGTCTCGCTCGGAGTTCAGGGCGAGGAAGTGCCACGCCCCCACGTCGAAGGAGTAGTAACCCTTGGTCCGGTCACCGGCGAGGGCCCCGAAGTAGTCGTAGTAGCCGGCGGCGCCGGCGGTCTCGTACTCGTGGTTGCCGGGGATGGGCTTGGTCTTGGACTTCAGCGGACCCCAGGACTTGTCGTAGGAGTTCTGGAAGTCCGACAGCGCGCCGACCTGGTACTGAAGGTCGCCCAGGGCCAGCACCTTGGACACAGCTGTGTCGCCGATGATCTTGTCAGCCACCGCTTTGTGCTGGCAGCTCGACCCGACGGTGTAGCCGGGCGCGCAGGCGATGTCACCCACGGCCGCGATCACCGGTGAGGTGGTCGGGGCGGTGCTGGTCGGCGCGGGGCTGGTCGGAGCAGTGGTGGTCGGCGCGGGGCTGGTCGGAGCGGCGCTGGTCGACGCTGTGCCGTATTCGAGCACCAGCTGCGGCGGGTTGGCCGCTTCCCTGCTGTCGAAGTAGCGGGTGGCGGTCGCGCCGGTGCTCACCCCGAAGGACCTGACCCCGCCGCGAACGGCGCTGGTCACATCCGCCGCCGTCCACTGACCGGCGGTCAGCGTGCCGGTGACGCCGACCTGGGCGCCCAGCGCGGGCCGGTTGGCCCAGGTCAGGGTTCGCTCGTCCCAGGTGCCCGAAGTGCTGAACACCTTGGACGCAGTGACTCCGCTGGACCGGGAGAACAGCCGCAGGGTGGCCTTGGTGACGGTGGCCGTCGGGGCCGGGAAGCGGAGGTAGGACACCGCGACCGCCGTGCTGGTCGCGTTCTGCTGCAGCGTGGTGGCCAGGCCGTAGTTGGTGCTGGCGGCGTTGGACTTGACGTAGGTGTCGGCAGCCGAGGACACCGTCTCGCCGGTCACCGGGATCACCGGCGAGGCGTTGTAGGCGCTGGCCATCGCGTCGGTGTACGCCTGGCCGAACTGGGTGGTCGACTCCACGCCGGTTCCCTCGCCCCACTCGTTCCAGCTGGTCATCAGCTGCCACTGGGCGCCGGAGCTGACCTGCTCGGCAAGCGCGGACTTGAAGGTGGCCAGGTTCCGGGCCAGCCGCGGCGCGGCCTCGTCGAACTTCCAGAAGCCGGGCGAGACGTTGGAGGACCAAGGCAACACATGCTGGATGGTCGAGGCCGGTCCGTACTGGTGCCAGGCATCAGGCTGCACGGCGCAGTCGCGGTAGCCGTGCATGACCTTCATGTTCAGGTAGAAACGGCCCTGGTTGGCCGACGCCCAGCGCTGGGTCACGTCGCAGGTGGTGTCATCGGCGTTGTAGACGAACAGCACCGGCCGTCCACCCATCCGCTGCCACGAGGGGCTGGCGGCGGCCTTGGCGGCCAGGTAACCCAGATCGGAGCCGAGCTGGGCGGCGCTGGGGTCGCCGAAGCCTTCCTTCTCGTAGTACGGCATCACCTTGAAGCCCTGAGCCGCGGCGGTGTCCAGCAGCAGCGGCAGCCGCTTGTCGGTGCTGGTCGCCTGCCCCCACCAGGAGGAGATGAAGGCGTTCAACCCGGCGGCCTTGGCCTGACGCACCTGAGTGCTCACCACCGCCGGGTCACTGCTGTCGTACTTGCCGGCGGTCGGGGTGTACTGAGACTGCCAGTGCTCGGTCTCGGGGAACCACCCGTAGTAAAAAGCCGCCCGGATGGGCGCCTCGGCGGCGCCGGCCGGAACGGTCTGGTTCTGACCGACGAACATCACCAGGCCAGTCACCAGCAGTGTTGACAACAGTGCCGACACCACTGGGAGTCGGCGAAGTCGGGTGAATGTCCTACGATTGCGTCGGTGCCAGGCTGCTTTCGACGTTTTAGCTGTGTTTGGCTGACTGTTCAGCATCACGAACTCCGTCAATCGGGGGTCTTGGTCTGACGGTTGCTCCCATGGCTTGGGCCGCCTGGTTACCTAGAGTGACCAAAACGCTAGCCCATTGCAAGCTAAACCGCGCCGTTGTCGCAAAATCCCCGATGTCGTCCAGTGGTGCCGATGGGACAGATGAGGTTTAACTGTCAGCAAATGGTCAGCGTCAACGCCTGGCGACTGGGAAGGGAGCCCGCCATGCGGGAGCTGGATGGCCTGGAACGCTTCGTCGCGGCGCAAGACGCCGGCGGGACGTATCACCGCGCGGTCACGGAGCTGCGCGAGGGCCGTAAGACCAGCCATTGAATGTGGTTCGTGTTTCCGCAGATCGCCGGACTGGGACGGAGCCCGACGTCGGAGAAGTACGCGATCAGCTCGCTGTCAGAGGCGAGGGCCTACCTTCGGCATCCGGTGCTCGGGCCCCGGCTCCTAGAGTGCGCCAGCATCCTCGCGGGACTGCAGGACCGCAGCGCGCGCGAGGTCTTCGGTGAGGTTGACGCGCGCAAACTGCACTCGTCGATGACGCTGTTTATCAGGGCGGCGCCGGATGAGGCCGCCTTCGCACAGGTGCTGGAGCGCTATTTCGAGGGCGTGCCTGACCCCGCCACCGACCAGCGTCTCTAGCACGACTCTGAACGGCGACGCGGTGGCGCTACCGAAACAGCCGGGCATCCGATGAGTGAAGACCGGGCGGCGGGCAACCCCGCCGCCCGGTTGTCAATGATGAGCGGTCTGGCTACAGCTCGACGCTGTCGACCGTGGTTCCGGCGCCAGCCGACCAGCGAGCCGAGGACCAACGAGCCGATGACCAGCGAGCCGATGACCAGCGAGCTGAGGACCAGCGAGCCGATGACCAGCGAGCCGAGGACCAACGAGCGGACGAGTAACGCATTTTCCCTCCAAGGAAATTGTCAGGCGTCAGAGAGACGCCTACCGGACGGTGCTAGCCCATTGCCGATCAGGTGATCGACGGGTGATTTTCTTGCCCCGCCAGCTGAAGCCGCAGAGCACCTCTACTGCTTCAGCCAACGTTGCCACCGCCACGACTTCTACCCGGCCGCCGAGCACCCGACGCGCATCGTCAACGTCGGCTCCCGACTCCGCCGGCACTACAAAGCGACGCACGTCCGGATGTGCTCGGACAGCACGCGCCTTGAACTCAATCGCCCCGACGCCGCCGACCCGGCCAGTCATGTCGACCGTTCCGGTCGCGACCACGGTGCCACCGACCGCCAGCCGGCCACCGGTGAAGGCGTCCACGACGCTCAGCGCGCAGGCGAGCCCCAGAGAGGGGCCACGCAGATCATCGGGCAGGCTGAACCGGGCATCGAGGCTGTGGCGCAGCACCCGATCAGCCGTGACCACCCGCATCCCCCACGCGCCGTCCGAATGCCGGGTGAGTGACACCTTCGACAGGGCGCCCGGCTGGTCGGCTTCAGGTCCAAGCAACACGGTCAGCATGGCCGAGTCCAGACCGGCCAGCGCAGCTCTCAGGTGCACCGCCGTCTCCACAGTCTTGCCGTTCACTGCGATAATGACGTCCTCGCAGCGCAGGCCGACCGTGTCGTCCCGGATCGCCTCGATGATCGCGCCGCGGCCTAGTTCGCGGACCGGCTCGCCGAGCATCGCGGCCGCGGCCGCGGTCGCTGACTCCAGTGACCACGTCGAGTCTTCGAGCCCGGCCGCCTCGAAGTCATCGACCGAACGTCCGCCGGTGAGCCGGGAACGAGCCACGACCGCGGCCTGTGGGTCGACAAGGTGGCTCAGCAATTCCCAGGTCGAGGGCCGCAACTCGGCCCGGTAGGACACCGCGCACACCGCGCCGGCAGGCGTGGGCCGCTCATGCCCGGGCGTCTGCAGGCGAGCTCCGTTCATCGGGATGAGCTCGTAGTCGGGTCGCACCGCCGCCACCGGCAGCCAGCCGCGGCGACGCGCGGGAGCCGGCGCGCGCATGGGGGTGGGCAAGTTCCAGGCAGCCTGCCCCGCGTCGAACCTCACTGAACGCCACCTGTCTGTGAGCCGTTTGCCATGGAATCGACACCAGCCAGCCGCGCCTGCGGGCGACGGCTGTGGATGAGGGCACTGCTTGTGACCACGTTGGCCGCCTCGCTTTCTGACATCGCGCTGACTGAGGTGTTCGAATTCGCTTGGTAGCCGAAGGCGGTGGCCAAGAACGGCCACGTGCGTCCTGCTGGGTTGAGGGGTCGGCCTGCCCTGGCCGTCTTCTCCGGCATCATGCCAGACCCGACGAACAAAACTTACACTGAAACCACACCTCGCGAAAGCCCTTTTAACATAGGGGTATTCCGAATTTTAGGTCACCATCAGTAACTTAACGACTACAAAACATCGCCGCGTTAAAAAGGTGTAACGCGCGGTTGGGCAGGCACTACGGAGGGTAGCGAAAGGCGCGGCCGAAGGGCTGCGGCGCGCGCACGCCACATCGGCCAAACCGTAGGCGAACCGTCTGTTCGATAACGCGAACCAACCTCCAGCGGGGCCTACAGGCGTGTGACGGCCCCGGTGAGCGACCCGGCTAGCAGTTGACCCTCAGCTACCTCCCGGCGTCGAGCGCCCGGGTGATCTCCGATGTGGGCGAGGCTCGCGGGCGCCTGACATGCTGGTGAGATGAACGCCGCCGGCTCGCGATGGTCGTCAAAGTCACACAACAGCCTGCTGTCCATCGGCTCACGAGACTCGGTGCTGTCCATCGGCTCACGAGGCTCGGTGCTGTCTATCGGCAGCGTCGGGTCCTTCGCCTCCATCGGCTGTGCCGGCTCGGCGCTGTCGATCTTCTCCGTCGGCTCCTGGATGTCAGCGGGCTCGGCGCTGTCCTCGCTGTCGCGCTGGTCACTGCTATCGCACCTGTCCCACCGAGGGGTGCTCTCCGCGCCGGCGGCTTCCAGCGCCCTGCTGGGAACGCCGGACTCGCCGCGCCCCCGGACGGACCGGTCAGCCGCCCAGCGACCGAGTCGCGAGTAGCCGCCAGCGGCGAGCGTCCGAACCGTCGATGTGCCACAGCGACAGCCGGTCGAAACGAACCGAGAGCGGAAGCTCCAACGCCACGCTCGGGACCAGCCGTCGCTTGTCGGCCAGCGGCAGCTGGGAGTACTGCAGGCTCAGGTGCGGCATGTGATCGGACTGGCCCGGCAGCCTCAACGCTCTCGCCGCGGCCTGGGCTGCCTGCCGCAGGGCCGCGGTCGCGACGGCGGCGAGGTAGAGCGAGCGATGCCAGGCCGGCTCGCAGCGGACCTCGTCGAACTCGACTCCCAGCGCCGGCAGCGTGTCGGCCACCCGCCCGAGACCGTTCACCGCGGCGCCGACCTCCTGCTCCAGCGGCCCCAGCAGCGTCACATGCGCAGGAAAGGCGGCCGTGCCGTGCGCCGCCGCCAGCCGCGCTATCACCGCGTCGAGCTCAGTGGCGGCCTGCCGCTCCGGCTGCAGCCACACAGCCAGCGTCCGCCTCGTCATGGGCCCATTCTGCTCGGGACTGGCAAGCGCCCTGCAGAACGACGAAGACCGGCCCCCTCGGGGACCGGTCTTCGATCTGTCAAATGGCCTGGACTGGCCCGAGCGGGTTCCTAGTCGGAGGAACCCGCGGACGCGGCGGTCGCCGACTGGAGATCGCCCAGCCGTTCCGACTCGTCCAAGATCTCGGCGTCCAGTTCACGCAGCTTGGGCGCGTACTCGCGGCCGTGATGAGCGCAGAACAACAGCTCATTGCCGGCCGGCAGGGTGACGCGCACGTAGGCCTGCGCGCCACACCGGTCGCAACGATCGACTGCGGTCAACGGCTCGACGGTCAAGGTGCTTGTCACTGGTCCCTCGTTTTCTGCGACGGTTCTCGCGGTCGGTCTCAGACTGGGGCCTCTGATGCTCTGAGACTTATCGTGTCTGCTCAGTACATACAACCAGCTCAGGCGCGCCGTAATCCCGGGAGTAACCCAATCGAGGCTTATTACGCGCGTAGCGAACTGGCGAACCTCACCTATCCGGCCCGCGGCGCCAGGGCCGCAGCCCCCCGGTGAGCGCTCACAGGCGGCCCATCAAGTACTCCCGCCGGGATTCCAGCACCTCCAGTGAGGCCGAGGCGGAGGCCGGTCCGGGCACCGCGGCTCTGATCTGGGCGTGCAGGGCCGCATGCGGGACACCGGTCCGAGCCGCCAGCACCGACACCAGCCGGTTGACCTCCCGGCGCAGATCAGCGGCTGCCCGCCAGCTGCCGACGGCCGCGCCGGCCGGCTCGGCGGGCTGCTCCGGCTGCTGGTCGGCCTCGACGCGTCGGGACTGGGTGGCCCGCTTGCGCAACTCGCCGTCACGCTGAGCCAACAGCGCCGCGGTCTGCTCAGGGGACAGCAAACCGGGCAGGCCCAGAAAGTCCTCCTCGCCGTCCACCGCGGGCGGGCCCGCATCAGGGGTGACGGCCCGGCCGCCGTGCAGCACGTGGGCGAACTGCGCCTCGGCCTCCAGTGCCTGCCACTCCTGCAGCAAGGCTGACTCGGCCTGCTCGGGCTGCTCCTCGGTCAGCTCGTCCGCCAGTTCGAGCGAGTCGGAGGGCCCGGCCGGCGGCGGCAGCACGTGATTGCGCTCGTCCTCAAGCTCCGCGGCCAGCGCCAGCAGCGGCCGCACCGCCGGCAGGAACACCGTCGCGGACTCATGCCGGCCCCGGGAGCGGACCACCCGGCCCACCGCCTGAGCGAAGAACAGCGGCGTGCGGTAGCTGGTCAGCCAGGCCAGGCAGGCCGCGCGGGGCACGTCGACGCCCTCGGAGACCATCCGGACGCACACCGCGATCCGCGGCCCGCCGGCGCCGAACTCGGCGATCTTGGAGCTGGCTTTCGGGTCGTCGGAGAGGATCAGGTACGGCTTCTCACCGGTCACCCGCTGCACGATCGAGGCGTACGCGCGGGCGTCCTCCTGATCTGAGGCCAGCACCAACCCGGCGGCGTCGGGCATGCCAGACCGGCGCAGCTGGGTGAGCCGCTCGTCCATCGCCGCTATCACGTGCGGCACCCAGTCCCCCTTGGGGTCCAACGCGGTGCGCCAGGCGGCCTGCTCAGTGGACTTGGTGCCGGCGTCGGTCAGTGAGGCCGCGATCACCTCACCAGCCGAGTTGCGCCAGCGCGACACCCCCGTATAGGCGGCGAAGACCACCGGCCGCACCACGTGGTCACGCAGCGCGTCGGCGTAGCCGTAGCTGAAGTCCGCGGTCGAGACCAGGCCGCCCTGCCCGTCGGGCTCATAGCGCACGAACGGGATCCGCTCGCCGATCCGGGTCCGGAACGGAGTTCCGGTCAGGCACACCCGGCGGCCGGCGTCGGCGAAGGCGTGCTCTACCGCCTCGCCCCAGGACAGCCCGTCGCCGGCGTGGTGGATCTCGTCCAGGATGACCAGGCTGCGCCGGGTCGTGGCCCGGGCCGCGTGCAGGGTCGGTTTGCCGGCCACCTGGGCGTAGGTCGTGACATAACCGTGCAGGTCGCTGGGAACCGGGCCCACCGAGTTGCCGAGATTGGGCGCCAGGGCGATCCCGAACCGTTCGGCGGCCTCAGCCCACTGCGAGCGCAGGTGGTCGGTGGGAGCGACCACGATCAGCCGGTCGATCACCCGGCGGCTAAACAGCCCCACCGCCAGGCTGAGGGCGAACGTCGTCTTGCCCGCCCCGGGGGTGGCGGTGAGCAGGAAGTCCTTGCGCGGCTCGGTCTCGTACTTGGCCAGCGCCTCGCGTTGCCACACGCGCAGGCGGGTGCCGGTCGGGCGGCGTTCTGGCACTCGACGCCGCCCCCTTCTGCCGCTCGCGTTGGTCCGGCGCCGATCCTATGAGGGTCCGCGCCTGCTCGGCCCAGGCTAACCGCAGGTCCACCGGCCGACGGCGACCAACCCGCGCCGATGTGAGATTGACGGACTGACGGGGCTCATCGGGGCTGATCAGGGGGTTGATCGGGGGCTGCGAGATAGCGATGTCATCACGTTGTCTGCCCTGGCGGCGTGTCACAGTCTTGCCCGGGCGGCGTGGCTGTGCAGACTAGGAACTCGTGATGAGCCAGCGCAGTATGAGAAGGCTGGCGCTCCGAACCGTGTCCCGAGCCTGGAACGACCGGGTGCTCGGGCTGTCAGCCGAAGCCGCCTTCTGGCAGCTGCTGTCGTTGCCGTCGCTGTTCCTGGGATTGCTGGCCGCGCTGGGGTACTTCTCCGAATGGGCCGGGGAGGGCACCGTCGACCGAGTGCAGCAGAACCTGCTGATCACTTTCTCCCGGGCATTCAGCGACGAGGTGGTCGCGGAGCTGATCGCGCCGGTGGTGCAACAGGTCCTGCGCGAGGGCCGGGCCGACGTCATCTCGGTCGGCTTCGTGTTAGCCCTGTGGGCTGGTTCTTCGGCGACCGCCACCTTCGTCAACACCATCACCATCGCCTACGGGATGCGGGACCTACGCGGCGCGGTGCGCAGCAGATTGCTGGCGCTGGGCATCTACCTCGGCTCGATCGTGGTGGGCGTGATCGTGCTGCCCGCCCTGGTGCTGGGACCGGCGCTGTTGCCGGAGCTGTTTCCTGAAGGAGCCCGTGAGACAGCGGACCGGGTGATCGGCGACGCCTACTGGCCGGTCGTACTGTTGCTGCTGCTGATCGGCCTCACCAGCCTCTACCACCTCGCGCCACCGCGGCGGCTGCCGTGGCGACGGGGCCTGCCCGGCGCTCTGGTGGCCATGGTGATCTTCCTGGCCGGGTCATGGGGCCTGCGCTTCTACATCAGCTTCATCGTGGCCCAGAATCACGCTTACGGAACGCTGGCCGCCCCGATCGCCGCGCTGCTGTTCTTCTTCCTGCTGGCGCTGGGCGTGCTGCTGGGCGCCGAGCTCAACGCCGAGATCGAGCAGCGATCGCCGACCACCACGGCCAAGGCGCGCCTCACCGGTCGGGGTTGGAAGCGCTACACCCCGAGTTCGGACACCGCCCGGGCCGGGGACGTGGCAGAGGCCACGTCGGCTCCGGCAGCGGACCCTTCCGCGGCGACGCCCGGGCCGGCTCCCGCGTCAGCGTCCGGGTCGGCTGCTGCGTCAGGGCCGGCGGCGACACCTGGGCCTGCGTCAGCGTCCGGGCCGACGGCGGCACCCGGGCCTGCGTCGGCGTCCCGGCCTGCTTCAGGGCCGGCCGCGACCCAGCCTGCTCAGGCCGACCCGCCGCCGGGTAGCGACTCGTAGATCTCCTTGCAGCGCGAGCAGACCGGCGAGCCAGGCTTCGCGGCCCTGGTGACTGGAAAGACCTCGCCGCACAACGCCTCGACCATGGTGCCGAGGACCGCGCTCTCGGCGACCTTGTTCTTGCGGACGTAGTGGAAGACCTGGTCACGCTGGTCGGCGTCGGAGGTCTTCGGGGCGTCCAGAGTCTGGGTAGTCACGCCTCGATTGTGCCACCGCCGCCCCGGCGGTGAGCTCAGATGTCGATGACTCGCGGCTCGGCCGGTTGCCGGCCATCGTCCGTGGACGGCGTCGAGTCGCCGGAAGTGAGCTGACGCTGGGCCTGCTCCCCCACCCCGACGAACCGGCGGAATCGGAGCTCCTGCTTGGGGGGGCGGTCGTTGGCGATCAGCACCGCCGACCAGGGCAGCACCAGCGCCGCGGCCACGAAGCCGGCGCCGAGCCAGCCGGAGATGGAGAAGGTGCTGGCGGCGCCGATGATGCACACCGCGCGCAGCGTCATCATCAGCAGGTATCGCTTGCGACGGTGATCGAACTCGTCATCGGCGTTGATCGGCGCCTCGGTGATGAGGATCGGCCGGTCGGCGGGGTCTCTGGACGGGCGCACATAACCATGGTGCCACCGCACCCCGATGATCGGGGTGAGATACAGATCGCTCTGCGGCACGATGATGCTCGTGCTCACAACGATGATCGTCCTGCCGAACGGCCAGTCGGGCTCCGCCGCGAACTGGTGGCCGCGCCGCGAGCTCGCGCCACCGCAGCCGGCCGGCTTGGTGACCGCACAGCCCGGCGCCGGCTTGGCCCAGGCCGGCCGTGGGGTGCGAGCGGCATGAGCGTGCGACCCCTCTTCCCAGCGGCCGTCCTGGACCAGCTCGGCGAGGTCGTTCGGGAGCGGTTCGGCTCGGTCGCGGTGAGCGAGGTGCTGGGCTTGCCGGGCGAGGCGGCGCTGTCGCGTGGTGATCTCAGTGGCGCTGACCGGTTGACCAGGCGGGGATCGGAGACCGAGACGTTGATCCGGTTGTTCCTGCTCGGGTTGCCCGCCTCCCGCGCCGCCGCCGAGGCCGCGCTGCGTCCGCTGCCGCTGGCCGAAGCCGAGGCAGCCGGGCTGGTCGAGGAGGTGGCGGGTCAGATCCGGGCGACGTTGGACCTACGGGTCTACTCCGAGACCGGTGGGCCGGACTGGTGGGTGGTCTCAGACCTTGGGGCCGAGGTCCGGCCAGGCCCGTTGCACCCCGAGCACGTGCTCGGCATCGGCTCGGCGGGCTTGACGCTGGCCGAGGCCACCGTGCGCGGCCCGGTGCGTCGCGCGCTGGACGTCGGCACTGGCTGCGGCATGCAGGCGCTGCACCTGTCCGAGCACAGCGCCACGGTGACCGCGACCGATCTCAGCGCCCGAGCGTTGCGGATGGCTGCCACCACGGCGGCGTTGAACGCCAAGCGGTGGGACCTGCGGCAGGGTTCGTTGCTGGAGCCGGTCGGACAAGAGCAGTTCGACCTGATCGTGTCGAACCCGCCGTTCATCGTCGGGCCCGGCTTCCAACCGGGGGCAGGCGGTTTTCGCTATCGCGACAGCGGCCTGCCCGGCGACTCGGTGTGCGCTGAGCTGGTGCGCGGGCTGCCGGGCCGGCTGACCGAAGGCGGCACCGGGCAACTGCTGGCGAACTGGATCATCGACGGGTCTCAGAGCTGGCAGGAGCGGGTCACCGGCTGGTTGCCGGCCACCGGGTGTCAGGCCTGGGTCTGGCAGCGGGAGGTGGCCGAACCCGGTGAGTACGTGGCGCTGTGGTTGCGCGACGCCGGTGAGCAGCCCGGCTCCCCCGGCTGGCAGCGACGCTATGACCAGTGGCTGGACTGGTTCGCCGCGAACGGGGTGGCCGGCATCGGCATGGGCCTGATCAGCATGCGACGCACCGCCGAGCAGAGTTCGCAGGTGGTGTGCCAAGACGTTCCACAGGCCCACGAGCACCCGATCGGCTTCGCTGTCGAGGACTGGTTCAGACGTGGCGCCTGGCTGCGTGCCAGATCCACCCAGTGCCTGCTGGACTCCCGGCTGATCACCGCCCCCGGCCTGGTGCGCTCGACCCACTCGCTGATCAGCGCCGAGGGCTGGCAGCCTGCGCTGACGCAGCTACGCCAGCCCGGCGGCCTGCGCTGGGAGCTGGAGGTCGACGACGCAGTCGCGGCGTTGGTGGCCGCCTGCACCGGTGAGCCCAAGTTGGGGGTGGTGCTCAGCGTGTTGGCGGCCGCCGTGTCGGCCGGCGTGGACGAGGTGACCACCGCCCTGACTCCTGTCGTACGCGATTTGATCGAACGCGGTTTGCTCGTACCCGTTGATCTCGCGTCCGAGAGTGGCGCAGGCGGTGTTCGGTGAAAGCCGTCCTGCAACGGGTCTCACACGCCTCGGTGTCGGTCGCTGGCGAGGTCCGCGGTGAGATCGGGGCGGGCCTGCTGGTGCTGGTCGGAGTCACACACACCGACACCGAGCAGGACGCGCGCTGGCTGGCCGGCAAGGTCGCGGGTCTACGGGTGCTGCGCGACGGCGACCGGGACGAGAGCTCGGCTGCCTCGATCGGCGCGCCGGCGCTGGTGATCAGCCAGTTCACGCTGTATGCCGACACCAGCTCCGGGCGCCGGCCCAGCTGGCAGGCCGCCGCGCCGGCCGATCAGGCCGAGCCGCTTGTCACCGCTTTCTGCGCCGAGCTGCGGGCGCTCGGGCTGCCAGTGGCGACCGGGGAGTTCGGCGCGACGATGGCCGTGCGCAGCGTCAACGACGGGCCGCTGACCATCCTGCTCCAGACGCCTGACCGGCGCTGACGCCGGCGCGCCATCACCACCCTCCGCAGCGCGTCGAGTGACCCCTATCGCCGGCCGCTGGCGCCCGGTACTTCTGGCTTGCCCCGATCGGCGAGGGGAACGGGCTCAGGAGCCCAATCCGGGAACAATCACGGCTACGAACCGTTGTAGAGATCGGGAGAGAAAACCCCCATCAGTGGACGGGACCCCAACGTGACGCAGCCAGCCACCAAGATCACTTCGCAGTCGACTACCAAGACAACCCCATCCAAGCGCCGCAACGCGGCTTCGCACACCCTTCCGGGCCATCGCGCGCCCCGCACTGCCACACCTACACCTGACGCCCCGGCCGAGCTGGATGAGTCTGCGGCGCCCGAGGCGCTTGTAGACGAGATCGTTCTGGACGAGGTCAATCCGGTCGAGGCGACCGCTGACCTGGACGAGGTGGTTCAGGCCGCCGACCTGGTCCGCTCCTACCTGAACGAGATCGGCAAGGTCTCGCTGCTGACGGCCGTCGAAGAGGTGGAGCTGTCCAAGCGGATCGAGGCCGGCCTGTACGCGGCGCACCTGGTGAGCACCACCAAGCGCCTGGCCGTGCCGCGCCGCCGCGAACTGCAGGCACTGGCCGCCGACGGCGAGACCGCCAAAGACCTGCTGTTGCGCGCGAACCTGCGACTGGTGGTGTCGTTGGCCAAGCGCTACACCGGCCGGGGAATGCCGTTCCTGGACCTGATCCAGGAGGGCAACCTGGGACTGATCCGCGCTGTTGAGAAGTTCGATTACACCAAGGGATTCAAGTTCTCCACTTATGCCACGTGGTGGATCCGGCAGGCCATCAGCAGGGCGATGGCCGATCAGTCGCGGACGATCCGTCTGCCTGTGCACCTCGTTGAGCAGATCAACAAGATGCAGCGGATGCGCCGTGAGCTGGGACAGAACCTGGGCCGTGACGCCACCGACGCCGAGCTTGCCAGCGAGCTGGACATCAGCGTCGAGCGGCTGCACGAGCTCATCGATCACGCTCGGGACCTGGTCAGCCTGGATCAGACGGTCGGCACCGACGAGGACTCAGCGCTCGGGGACTTCATCGCCGACAGCGAGGCCACCAAGCCGACTGAGGCCGTCGAATTCGACCTGATGCGCCGCCAGCTCGCCTCGATCCTGGACTCCCTGGAGCCGCGGGAGGCTGCTGTCGTCCGGCTGCGCTACGGCCTGGCCGACGGAAACCCGCACACCCTGGATGACATCGCGAAGAAGTTCAGCCTGTCCCGCGAGCGGATCCGGCAGATCGAGCGCGAGACGATGGCCAAGCTGCGCCACCCCTCACGCGCCCAGTCGCTTCGGGACTACCTCGAGGCCTGATCCTCTAGTTCACCCTGATCCTTCATTTCCACCTGATCTGATCCGAGTCACCCTTGGGCCGGCTTGGATCACGCTCAGACAGCGCCAGCCCGCCCGGCGTCTCGTTCATCTCGAGGCGCCGGGCGGTGACGTTTCGGCTGGGCGCCTGTCTTCAGCTCCTGCGCCGCACGAGCGGCCCCACCCGCGGCGGCCCGGCGGGGTCGGTGAAAGCGGAGCTTGCCCCCTCTCTACGGTGAGCGAGTGGACCCTGTCACAGCGTTGCGCCGGATAGCGTTCCTGCTGGAGCGCAGTCACGCCCCGACCTATCGGGTGCGGGCGTTCCGGCGGGCCGCCGAGGTCGCGTTGACCAACGCCGAGCAGTTGGAGGACCGGTTGCGGGCAGGCAGCCTGGCCGAGCTGGCCGGCATCGGGCAGGTGACGGCCGGGGTGATCACCGAGGCAGCCGCGGGCCGAGTGCCGGAGTATCTGGCCAAGCTGGAGGAGCGGGAAGGGCCGCTGGTCGACCTGGACCCTGCCGGGCAGCGGCTGCTGGAGGCGCTGCGCGGTGACCTGCACAGCCACTCAGACTGGAGCGATGGAGGCAGCCCGATCGAGGAGATGGCCATCACGGCCATCGAGCTGGGGCACCAGTACCTGGCGCTGACCGACCACTCCCCCAGGCTGACGGTCGCCAACGGCCTGACTGCCGAGCGGCTCGTCAGCCAGCTGGAGATCCTGCGGTCGCTGGCGCCCCGGCTCGCCCCCTTCCGGCTGCTGAGCGGTATCGAGGTCGACATCCTCGACGACGGCAGCCTGGACCAGAGCGCTGACCTGCTGGAGCGGCTGGACGTGGTGGTGGCCTCGGTCCACTCGAAGCTGCGGATGGACTCGGCGGCGATGACCCGCCGGATGGTGACGGCCATCCAGAATCGGCACACCGACATCCTCGGGCACTGCACCGGCCGGTTGCTGGGGGCCAAGCCCCGGCCGCAGAGCACCTTCGACGCCGCCGTGGTGTTCGCGGCGTGCGCCGAGCACGGCGTGGCGGTGGAGATCAACAGCCGGCCCGAGCGGTTGGACCCGCCCCGGGAACTGCTTCGGCAGGCTGTCGAAGCCGGCTGCCTGTTCAGCATCGACACCGACGGGCACGCGCCCGGCCAGCTGGACTGGCAGCCCTACGGATGCGCCCGGGCCGCCGAATGCGAGGTGCCGCCCGACCGGGTGATCAACACCTGGCCGGTGGACAAGCTGCTGGAGTGGGCCAACCGGGACCGGTAGCGCGCCGGTTGCCACGCCAGGACGGCCGGGTGACTGGTCAGCCGGTTTCGACCGGCCGATCCGGATCGGTGATCCACTCGCTCCACGAGCCGGGGTACAGCACCGCCTCGATGCCGGCCAGCCGCATCGCCAGCACGGTGTGAGCCGCCGTGACGCCGGAGCCGCAGTACACCCCGACCGGCGCGTCCTGGTTGGCCGCGCCCGCCGCCTGGAAGCGCTGGCGCAACTCAGGCTCAGGCAGGAAATGCCCTGAGGGCCCCACGTTGGCGGTGGTGGGCAGGTTGACCGCGCCCGGGATGTGACCGGCGACCGGGTCGATCGGCTCCACCTCGCCGCGGAACCGCTCGGCCGCCCGGACGTCGAACAACCGGCCGGCGCCGGCCCAGGACGCGGCCGTGTCGGCATCGAGCGTCGGCAGGCTGCCCGGCTCGACGCTGACCGTGCCCGCGGCCGGTGGCATCGGTCCGGCCTCGACCGGATGACCGCCGCCGAGCCAGGCGTCGAATCCGCCGTCAAGCACTCGGACCTGTCCCAACCCGGCCCAGCGCAACACCCACCAGGCCCTGGCCGCGGCCACCGAGTTGCCCTGGTCATAGACCACGATCTCAGACTGCGGCTCGACACCCCAGGCTCGTAGCCTGGCCTCCAGCCGCTGCGGGTCGGGCAAGGGGTGCCGGCCTGCGGCTCCCGGCGGGTCGGCCAGGTCGGCGTCGAGGTCGCACCAGTGGGCCCCCGGCAGATGACTGGTCAGATAGAGCGGATACTGGGAGGGGCCGGCCACCTGCCAGCGGACATCGAGCAGGACCAGACCGGCTCGTCGTCCGATGTCGGCCGCCAGCTCATCGACGCTGATGAGGGCGCGTTGGGAATGAGGGGTCATGCCGACGGTTCTAACATGGACATCGACTACCGGATGCGGCGGCGCACGCACGACGGTCCGGCACGGGAGCTCTGGGGAAGGGGTCGGCAAGTGAATCACCACCACAGCGACTTGATCGACACCACCGAGATGTACCTGCGCACTATCTATGAGTTGGAAGAAGAGGGCGTCACGCCGCTTCGGGCCCGGATCGCCGAGCGGTTGAGCCAATCGGGGCCGACGGTCAGCCAGACGGTCGCCAGGATGGAGCGCGACGGCCTGCTGCAGGTCGAGAGCGACCGCCACCTGTTGCTCACCGACCGCGGTCGGCATCTGGCGGTGTCGGTGATGCGCAAGCATCGGTTGGCCGAACGGCTGCTGCACGACGTCATCGGACTGGAATGGGATCAGCTGCACGTCGAGGCGTGCCGCTGGGAGCACGTGATGAGCGACGCCGTGGAGCGTCGGATCGTGGCGATGCTCGAGGGTCCGTTGATCTGCCCGCACGGCAACCCGATTCCCGGGCTCGAGGACCTCGGCCTGCCCACCGATGACGCGGTGTGGGCGACGCTGGCGACGCTGGCCGCCTCGGTGACAACTGATGAGGTGACGGTCCGGATCGAGCGGATCAGCGAGCTGCTGCAGCCGAACGTCGAGCTGATGCGTCAGCTGTCGGAGTCCGGGGTGACTCCCGGGCTGTCGGTCGCGGTGACCAGAGTGCCCGACGGCCTGCACGTGGCCGGCGCTCCGGACAGCGAGCTGGTGCTGGACGAGGTGGCGCGGCACATCTTCGTGACGGTGCCGGCCTGAGGGCTGAGCTGCGCCGCTCAACTGGAGCGGCCCTGGCGCAAGGCCGGCACGGTGCGAGGGTCAAGGCCCCGTTGCGCCGCGGTCGCCAGCAGCAGGGCGGCTGAGTAACCGGGCTGGGACTCCAGCACCCGTTCGGCGGCCATCATCGCCAGCGTCGCGTTGCCCGCCCGCCATTGCGACCAGCCGAAGAGAAACAGCGGCGCGGCGTCGTAGGGCGGGGGCAACCTGGTGTGCAGCTCGGTCATCAACCGGCCGGCTGAGGCAGAGCCCTCGTCGATGGCCAGCCAGAGCGCGTCCCGCACGGCCGGATCGGTCAACGCCACCGCGTGGGCGACCAGTTGCTCGCTGGTCAGCTCAGCCAGCGGTTGGGCCATGGCCGCCAGCAGCGCGCTCACCTGAGCCCAACGCCGGTCGGCTGCCGGCTCGGGCGTGGCGTCGGCTTGGCTCCGCCGGGCCTGGCTGCGTTCGGCTTCGGCCAGCAGCGGCCGCAACCTCGATCGCTGCTCGGCGTCGCGACCGGCCAGGGTGGCGGCCATAGCCTGCCGGTCGGGCAGCGCCACCAGCCCGGCGAAGGTCGCCTGGGCAGCGGCTGCCGAGCTGCCGAGCCTCCGCTCTCGCCCGGCGCCGGGGCAGCAGTCGAGCTGCTGGCAACACAGCGACCACCAGCGACGCTCGGTGGCCACCAGCACGTCGAGGACGTCGATGCCTGCCTCTGCCATCGCCAGCGACAACAGGTCGCGACAGGCCAGCAGCTCGCCGGACTCCCGTGGGTCGCCCCGCACCGAGTCGGTCACCAGCACGGCGGCCATCGCCTGGGAGTCCGCGCGTCGCAGCACATCGCTCAACGGCCGCAGGGCCCCGACGTCCAGGCCGGCAGTCGGCGGCTCGGGCAGGTCGAGCCGGACAGTCACCTGGACCTGCTGCGGCTCGGAGCCGTCAGCGGCGTCGGCCAGACCGATCAACACCAGGCTCTCGCGCGGATGGAAACCCAGGAGGTAAGGAATCGTCTCGATCAACTCGCCGGGGTCACCGACTCGGATACGGGGAAGGGCGCAGGAGGTCATACCCGCGAGCCTGCCGCTCATCTCCGGCCTGACCAGCTCGGAACGCGAGGTTGTGGACAACCCCGGCCAGGGCCGTCCACAGCCCCCTGGCGGAAAGCCGGCCGGCTTGAGCGGCGCCTTCTGGGCGGGGCTCTGCGCGCCGGCAGGTCAGCCGCAGCCGCCCGCGTGCCCGGCGTCCCCGCCCGGCCTGACCAGCTCGTCGGGCTCCCTCGCGGCCTCCACGCGGTCCTCCTGCTCGACCGGCGCCGCTTCGACGCTGGCCGGCGACTCGACGGCCGCGGGGGTGGCGCGCACCGCCGCCGCGAAGTTCGCCAGCCGGTCCAAGCCCCAGAACCGGTCCCGGCCGAGGGTGAAGAACGGGACTCCGAACACCCCGTCGCGGTCCAGCGCGAGCAGCGCCTCCAGCGCCTCCTGGCGCAGTTCGGGGTCATCGGCCGCGCAGGCGTGCGCCTGGGGGTCAAGGCCCAGCTCGGCGGCGATCTCCCCCATCGTGGCCGGATCGCTGATGTCGCGGCCCTGCTCCCAACGCGCCCGGTACGCCGCGTCGACGAACGGCCGGCCGGCGCCGCACCGGCGGGCCCGCAGGAAGGCCAGGTGCGCGACCTCCCACCGGGGCGCCCGGTCGATCGGCCAGCTGATCGCCAGCCCCCGCTCCTGGGCCAGCCGCCGGACGTCCTGCAGGATGTACATCGCCTTGGCGCGGGACATGTCCACGTAGTGGAAACGACCGCCGGCCTCGGTCAGAGTCCGCCGCCAGCTTTCGTCGGGCTCCCAGAACGGCTCCCAGCGGGCCCGCTCGGCGACGTCGGGATAGCGGGCCAGCAGGTCGCGGTAGGCCAGCCAGGAGTACGGGCTGCGCAGCGAGAAGTAGAAGACCGGCTCACGGGGGGCTCGGCTCATATGATGATCCCGCCGTCGACGCAGAACACCTGCCCGGTCACGTAGCCGGCCTTCGGCGAGACCAGGAAACCGACCAACTCGGCGACCTCCGCGGCGGTGCCCATCCGGCCCAGCGGGATCTGCTCGAGGTTGCGGGCCCGGACCTTCTCCGGCAGCCCCGCGGTCATGTCCGTCTCGATGAAGCCGGGGGCCACCACGTTGGCGCGGATCCCGTGCCGGCCGACTTCTCGGGCGATCGAGCGGGTCATCCCGATGATGCCGGCCTTGGCGGCGGCGTAGTTGACCTGAGTCGCGTTGCCGGACAGGCCGATGACCGAGGACAGCGTGACGATCGAGCCTGCGCGCCGCTTCATCATCGGAAAGATCACCGCCCGGCAGAGGTGGTACGTGCCGTCGAGGTTGGTGGAGCGCACCTCGGTCCAGTCCTCGGCCGAGGCCAGCACCAGCGGGGTGTCGCGGATGATGCCGGCGCAGGCGACCGCCGTCGCGATCGGTCCCAGCTCCCGCTCGGTCTGCTTCACCGCGCGCCCGACCGCGTCGGCCTCGCGCACGTCGACCTGCAGGGACAGCGTGCGCGCGCCGGCCAGGGCCGCCTCCTTGGCGACCTCCTCGGCGGCGTCGGGCCGCTGGTGGTAGGTGAACGCGACGTCGTAGCCGTCCTGGGCCAGTCGGAGGACCACGGCCCGGCCGATGCCTCTGGAACCCCCGGTGACCAGCGCGACGGGGCGGCTGCCGTTGTCCTCCACTCGTACTCCTCTCCCTGACCTCAGGACCCGGTCGCGGCGGCGGCGCGCAGCGCGCCTGCCTCGCGGAAGGCGATGGTGACGGCGTCGACCTCGAGCACCGTCCGGCCGGCGACCTCGGCGGCGCCGCTCAGCACGGCCGCGTTGTCCAACAGCTTCACCGGCCAGGCCCGGTGCACCAGCTGCGAGCCGGGGCGCACGGGCGCGCCGAACCGCAAGCCGCTGATGCCGCCGAACAACGCCACCTGCCCGGTCAACACGTCGGGGTTGGGCGCGTCCAGGCAGACGAGCAGGGCAGCGGCCTGGCACCAGGACTCAACCAGCAGAGTCGGCGGGTAACCGTGGTCGGCGCTGTCCTCTCCCAGGCCGGCGTAGCACGGCTCGTTGACGGTGACCGTCTTGAGCGCGACCACCGACTCACCGAGGACCGCCGTCAGCACCGAGTCGACCAGCAGCATCGGGAACCGGTGCGGCAGCAGGCGCTTGACTCCGGCGGTGTCCAACGCTCCACGGCCGGGCGCGGGAAGCGCGGGCCCGCCAAGGCCGGCGTCGGAGCCGCCGGCGTCGGCGTCGGCGGCGCTGCCGTACCGCAGCCGGACCACGGCGGCCTTCTGCCGGCCGGAGACGCCGGGGCGCTCGGCGAACACCTGCGCCCGGCACCGCCAGCCGCCCTCGACGGCCTCCGCGAGGACCTCGGTGCGCACGGTGTCACCGGGCAGCACCGGGCCGATGAAGCGGGTCGACTCGATCTCACGCAGCTCGGCGGTGGGGTCCCCGACCGCGGCCAGCGCGGTCCGGTGCGCGCACTCCACCAGGCAGACACCCGGCAGGATCGGAAAGCCGGGATAGTGCCCGGCCAGCAGCGGCTCAGCGGGGTCCAGCAGAAAGACGGAGTCCGCGCGGCCGGCAGCCTGGCACTCGACCACGACCGGCGCGGCGAGCGGGGTCGCCCGGGGCCAGACCGGTGAGCTCACGTGCGCTCCTTCCACTCCGGATTCCGGCCATCCTAGGACCCAAACTGAAAATCTGCGGCACTTTCAGACCGCCTGGTAACTTACCCACCGTCGGAAGGACAGGTGGTGGGCAAGTGACTACGCAGCGGTCCGGCCCAGGTCGGTTCGGCGATCTCCGCGAGGTCGTCCGGATCGTGCCGGTGGCCCAGGTCATCAGCCAAGCGGTGGTCGGCGCCTGGCGGATCTACCACCCGAAACGGCGGCCACCGCGGCACACGCCCGCCTCCTTGGGGCTCTCGGCAGAGCGGGTCTGGGTCCACGGCGCCGACGGCGTCCGGCTGGCCTGCTGGTTCGTGCCGCGGGCCGGCGCCCGGAACGTGGTGGTCCTCGGTCACGGCATGGCCCGCGACAGCGGGATGGTGATGCCGCTGGTCAAGGTGCTGCACGAGGCCGGCTATCACGTGGCCACCTTCGACATGCGCAACCACGGAGAGAGCGGGGACGGCGACTGGTGGCGCGGGCAGTCGCCGCGCTACGCGATCGACTTCCACCACGTGGTGCGGCATCTGATGCAGCGGCCCGAGCTGGCCGGGGCCAAGATCGCCTGCGTCGGGTTCTCGATGGGCGCCTGGACGGCCCTGGCGGTCGCCAACCTGGAGCCGGAGACCGTGCGCGCGGTGGTCTGCGACAGCGGCCCGACTCTCGACATCAAGGCCACCATCCGGCGGATGTACGCGGCCGGCCGGTCTCGGCTGCCGGTCGAGCACCGCGGCCCGATCCTGTTCCGGATCGGCAGACAGGCCTTCACCCTGGCCTCGCTGGCGTTCCTGCGGCCGGAGGCATGGCCGCAGGAGTTCGCCGACCACTCGATCGAGCTGCTGTTCATCGCCGGCGCCGAGGACCCCGTGGTCCGGCCCGACGACGTGCGCGACCAACTGCGCTGGTATCCCAAAGCGGAGCTCTGGATGGTGCCGCGGGCCAACCACGTCACCGCGCTGGTGGTGGCCTCGGAGGAGTACGGGCGGCGCGTGCTGGGGCTGCTGGAGAAGGCATTCGGGCCGCCACCGGTCGAAGCGGTCGGCGCGTGAGGTCCTACCTGTTCCTGGAGAGCCGTTCGGACCTGGACAGCCCGGACGTGCCGGCTGCCCTGGCGCTGGCCGGCCAGCTGCGCGGCGAGGGCCACCCGGTGGCGGTCTTCCTGGTGCAGAACGCGGTGACCATGGTGGGCCGGACCGCGGCTCTGGACGCGCTGCACGAGGCCGGGGTGCAGGTCTGGGCCGATGACCACTCGCTGGCCGTCCGCGGCCTGCCCGAGCCGGCCGGCGAGGTGCGCCTGGGCGGGGCGCCGGACATGGTCAGGCTGCTGATGGCGCCGGACGTGGTCCCGGTCTGGCACTGATGGCCGCTCGCTCACTGTTCCTGGGGCTGATCGGCGCTCCGTACGAGTCCGACCAGCTGACCACCGCGCTGCGCATCGCCGACGAGGCGGTCCGGCAGCAGCACCGGGTCACGGTGTGGACCTGCGGCTACGCCACCGCGCTGACCACCGCCGCCCTGGGCCCCACCCGGCCGCGAAACGCCAACGACTGGGATGTGCGGTACCCCTCGACCGCCGCGCTGGCGAGCGGGCTGCTGGACTGGGCCGGCGACTCGCTGGACTGGCTGGTCTGCCGCTACTGCGCCGAGGAGCGCGGCACCCTCGACCAGATGCCGGGGGTCCGGGTCCGCCCGCCCTATGAGTTCATGCGGCGGGCGGTCGCCGCCGACACGAGCCTGGTCTTCGGGGTGAAGTGAGGTGTCGGTGCTGGTGATCCTGGAGCGGGCCCACCGGGGCCGGGTGGAGCAGCAGTACGCGCACGCGCTCTGGCTGGTCGAGGGGCTCACCCAGCAGCACCCGACGGACGTGCTGATGCGCGGCGCCGCCGCGGGGTACGCGGTGGACGCGCCAGCGGCGCCGCCCCTGCGGCTCGGCGGCGCGGTCCTCGAGCACACGCCTGACTACTCAGCGGCGATCGGCCGGCTGGCCGCCGCGGGCGCGCGGGTGCTGGTGTCTGGCTCCTCGCTGGCCGCCCTCGGCCTGGCAGGGCGAAAGCTGCTGCCCTCGGTCGAATTAGTTAATGACGCCGAATTAGGCCATATTTGCGCCGGCTATGACCGTTTGTGGTACCTCTAGCGCAGACCCTGGCAAACCCTGTCTACAAGGGCGTTCGCAGGTTAGACTCCGCCTTGCTCTTGAAAGTCCTGTTCCCACACACAACCCATTCAGGGGGCGAATGATGTCCGTAAGCCCGACCGAGACTGTCAACACGGAGGAGCTTCGCGATCTGGTCGCGGGAGTCCTAGACGTCGATTCGAGCGCAGTCACCGACGACGCCGATTTCGTTAAGGACTTGAATGTCGATTCCCTCATGGCGCTGGAAGTAATGGTGGCCCTCGAGAAGAAGTACAAGATCGAACTCGACGAGGAGGAGCTGAAGAACATCTCCTCCTTCGCCCAGGTCCGAGAACTCGTCTCCTCCAAGGTCGCCGCCAGCTGACACCGAGGCGGGGCAGCGAGCCTGGGTCGACAGGCCCGCTGCCCAGCCGGGGGCCTCGGCTTCAGAAGCGGACCGCCATCCGCGCCAGACCGCGGTTGCTGACCGAGGGCAGGAAGGTCACCTCTTCGCCGTCGGCCAGCCGCAGGCCGGGTGCCCGCTCCAGCAGCGCGTCGATCGCCACCCGGGTCTGAAGCCGGCCGAGCTGCTCGCCGATGCAGTAGTGCAGCCCGCGGCCGTAGCCGAGCTGGCCATCGGCGTCGCGGCCCAGATCCAGTGTGTCCGGATCGGGATACCGCTGCGGGTCACGGTTGGCCGCCGCGATGCACAGCCGGACCAGCTCACCGGCGCGCAGCTCCAGTCCGGCGAACTCCTGGTCGGTGACCGCCACCCGGTCGTTCATCTGCACCGGCCCGTCAAAGCGCTGCAGCTCCTCGACAGCGCCGGGCAGCAAGGATCGGTCGGCCCGCAGTAGCTGCAGCTGGTCCGGGTGTCGCAGCAACGAGTGCAGGGCGAGCGCGAGCAGCTGGCCGCCGGTCGGATGGCCAGCCTGGTAAAGGAAAATCAGGCTGTCCAGCAACAGGTCCTCGGTCAGCCGCACGCCGTCGGACTCCTCGGTGGCCAGCGCGGTGAGCACGTCTTGGCCCGGGTACCGCCGTCGGTCCTGGACCAGCGGCTGGAAGTAGTCGTGCATGGCCTGCAGCGCCTGCTTGCCTTCGGCCAGCACGGCTCGGGTGAGGAACGCCTCCGAGGTCTGCGCGATCGCCCGCGACCATCCGACGAACCGATCCCAATCCTGCCGTGGAATGCCCAGCATATGGTTGATGACATAGACCGGGATCCGGTCGGCGAAGTCGGCCACGGCGTCCATCCCGCCGGCGGCCGTGGCGTCGTCGAGCAGGTCACCGACGATCTTCTCCACGTCGGCCTGCATGGCGGCGATCCGGTCCCGGCTGAAGGCCGCCTCATGGATCGCCCGCAGCGGGGTGTGCCGGGGCGGGTCGATCATGACCAGCCAGCTCTGCATCATCCGCTCCAGCGGGCCGTCCTCGCTGCCCCGCCGCCAACCGGAGAAACCGTCCCACAGCCGGGTGTTGCGCGACAGCGTCGGACTGTCGTAGGCCGCCCGCAGGTCGCTGTGCCGGGTGAGCAGGACGAAGCCGAACCGGGTGCGATGCACCGGGTTCTCCGCCCGCAACTGGGCGTAGTGCGGATAGGGGTCGGCGACGAAGCCGGGGGTTCGGGGGTCATAGACGGGGGCTGTGGAAGTCATGCCCACTCCTGCTCATGTGCCGGTGTCCGGGAGCTTGCGGTTGTAACCGTATGCACCAGACGATAGAGGTTTTACCGATAGACTTTGGCCTTATAGCGTCAGGATCTGGAGGATCTCAACCGATCCTCCGGCAAGGAGCCGCGTGTGGAACGGGTGCTGGTCACCGGCCTAGGAGTCGCCTCCTGCCTGGGTATGGATCTGGACAGCTACTGGTCCGGGCTGCTGAGCGCG
The DNA here is from genome assembly GCA_036399055.1 of Jatrophihabitans sp. Taxonomy (NCBI): domain Bacteria; kingdom Bacillati; phylum Actinomycetota; class Actinomycetes; order Jatrophihabitantales; family Jatrophihabitantaceae; genus Jatrophihabitans; species Jatrophihabitans sp. Next base: position 58,084 of record DASWNX010000035.1, on the reverse strand, counting down.
ACCAGCACCCCGCGACCAGTCGATGACCCTGGCGCGCGGATGCGCAACCGGTTGCTCTACGGGATCGGCCCGGTTCCCGAGCCGCCCACGGACGGCGCCGGCTCGCCCGGCCGGACGTCTGCCTTCGCGGTGCACGCGGGCGGCGCGGCGCTGGCCGACGCCGGCCTTGCCGACCTGCCGGACCCGTCCCGGGTCGGGGTCGCGGTGGGCACCGGGGTAGGCGACTGCAGCCTGCCTGAGCAGGCCCGGCTGGCCGACAGCACGCCGCAGGGCCTGGACGCGTACACGTTCAAGGTCGGCTCGATGCTGGCTGCCCGGTACGGGCTCGCCGGCCCGATGATCAGCGTGAGCACGGCATGCTCCGCCTCGGCCTACGGGGTGAGCCTGGCGGTGGAGGCGATCGCGACCGGCGCCGCGGACGTGGTGCTGGCCGGTGGCGCCGACGGCTACACCCGGGTCGGGGTGGCCTGCTTCAACCGGCTGGGCGCGCTGGACCCTGAGCGCTGCCGGCCCTTCGACGCCGACCGGGTCGGCACGATCTTCGGCGAGGGCGCGGCGTTCCTGGTGCTGGAGTCGGAGTCGCACGCGCGGGCCCGCGGCCGGGACCGGCACTACGGTGTCGTGGAGGGCTCGGGTTGGAGCTGCGACGGCCACCACCCGACCGCGCCGGACGCCGGCGCCCGGCAGATCGCCCGGGCGATGCGCACCGCGCTGGACGAGGCAGGGGTGGACCCGGCCGACGTGGGCTGCGTGGTGCCGCACGGCACCGGGACCCCGCTCAACGACGTGGTGGAGAGCCGCGCGCTGCACCAGGTGCTCGGCCCGAGCGCCGCCACCGTGCCGGTCTACAGCCTCAAGGCGATGCTGGGCCACACCGGCGGCGCGGCCGGCGCGTTCTCGCTGCTCACCGCGATGCTGATCCTGGACCGGGGCGCCATCCCGCCGAACGTGCCCCTCGGCCGGCCGGACCCGGAATGCGTGATCGAGCTGTCCGGGCCGGCGCCGCTGGCCCCGGCCCCGCGACATGTGCTGGTCAACGCCTACGCCTTCGGCGGCAACAACTGCTCGGTCCTGGTGGGCCGGTGACCGCCGCCACGGTGCTGCTCACCGGCGCCGGCTTCGTGCACCCGGAGCCGGGCGGCGCCGAGCCCTGGTTCGACCCGGTGCCGCACCTGGGCGCGCGCGGATGGCGCTACCTCACCCCAGCCACCCGGTACGTGCTGGCCGCCGCCGGGCTCGCGATGTCCGACGCCGGCTTTCACCCCGGGTCGCTGGCCGATGAGGACGTCGGCGTCGCGATCGGCACCAACTTCGCCGCCGCCCCGGTGGTCGCCCGGTTCGACCGGATCGTGGCCGACGAGGGCGCCGACGCGATCAGCCCGGCCGAGGCGCCGGCCTTCTCTGTGAACATCCCGGCCAGCCAGATCTCGATGCGGCACGGGCTGCGCGCGTTCAACCTGACGCTGACCAACCCGATGGTCGCAGGCCTGGAGGCGGTGCTCACGATGCGCTCGGCGCTGCTGCGCGGCCGGGCACGGGCGGGGATCGCCGGCGCGGTCGAGGAGCGGCCGGCGGACACCGCCGCCGAGGCGATCGGCGCGGGCGCCGCCGGTGAGGGCGCCTGCTGCGTGGTGCTGGAGCGGGCGGACGACGCGGCGCCGCGGACCGGTCCGGAGGTGGCCGGAGGGTTCTCCGTCTTCGCCGCCCCGGGCCTGGACCCGGTGGCGCTGCTCGGCGCCCGGCTGGACGCGCTGCTGGCCGGGGCGACCGGCCCACTGCCGTACGCGCCGCCGGCCGGGTCGTTCCGGCTGCGCGACCAGGTCGACGACGCCTGCCGGTCATGGGCAAAGCAGGCCGGGATCGAGCTGCTCGAGGCGGAGTTGACCGGCGCCGACGGCCGGGACTTCACCGTCTCGCCGCTGCTGCAGCTGGCCGGCCTGGCGGCTGCGCCGGCCGGCGGGCTGGTGCTCGCCGCCAGCCCGCACGGGCACGTGGCCGCCGTCCTGCTACGCCCCCCTGCCTAGAAATCACCCACCCCCGCCTGGAAAGAGGAGAGCCTGTGCCCGAGCAGAAGCTGGCCGGTAGCTGGAGCGTGATCCTCGGCGCGTCCAGTGGAATGGGACGCGCCTGCGCGCTGCGGCTGGCTGAGGCGGGCTCCCACATCATCGGCGTGCACCTGGACACCGGCCAGCGGCTGCGCGAGGTCGAGGCGCTGCGGGCGGAACTGGCCGGCTACGGCGTGCAGGTCCACCTGGTCAACGACAACGCGGCCAGCCAGGCCGGCCGGGACCGGGTGCTGCCCGACATCATCGAGCGGGTCGGCGCCGACAGCGTCCGGGTGCTGGTGCACTCCCTGGCTTTCGGCGCCCTCGCGCCGTACCTGCCCGACGCCGACGGTGCCGACGCCGACCAGACGCTGACCCAGCGGCAGCTGGACATGACCATGACGGTGATGGCGAACAGCCTGGTCTACTGGACGCAGGACCTGCTGCGGGTCGGCCTGCTCGGCCAGAGCAGCCGGATCTTCGCGATGACCAGCTCCGGCACGGCGAGGGTGGCCCGCTCCTACGGCGCGGTGTCGGCGGCGAAGTCCGCGCTGGAGTCGCACGTGCGCCAGCTCGCCGTCGAGTTGGCCCCACGCGGGGTCGCGGTCAACGCGATCCGGGCCGGCATCACCCTCACCCCGTCGTTCCTGCGGATCCCGGAGAGCCAGGAGCTGAGCGAGCGGGCCCGGGCGGCCAACCCGCACGGCCGGCTGACCACCCCTGAGGACGTCGCCGACGTCATCGCGCTGCTGGCCCAGGCCGGGTCGTCATGGCTGACCGGCAACGTGATCGGGGTGGACGGCGGCGAGATCCTGACGGTGTGAGCCCGATCAGCCCGCGTCGGCGAAGTCGGCCGCCTTGGTCAGGATCCGCTTCATGTTGGTGAACGAGGAGAACTCCTCGACCGACACGCTGCCGGCCAGCACGCCGAAGAACCGGTTGCGGTCCTCCTCGTTGTTCGCCAGCGCCTTGAGCACCGCCTTGCGAGTGCCGGCCAGCGGCTCGTACCGGGCCTGCTCGATCGTGTAGTCGTAGAGCGGCTTGCCGGCCTCGTTGCGGCGACGCTCGTAGTCGCCGAGGGCCTCGGCCGCCGGCCGCCGCCCGGACAGCGTCTCATCCAGCGCCTGGGCGAGGAACTCGCTGTCGCGGAACGCGTCGGACATGCCCAACGCCGTCACCGGGTCCTTGTGGTAGCCGGCGTCGCCCACCAGCGCCCAGCCGGCCCCGTAGGGCTTGCGGAAGAAGTTCTCCGAATGGTGGTGGCCGACGATCTTGGCGACCCGCTTCGCGCTGCGCACCCGCTCCACGAATTCCGGGCTCGCCTGGCTCTCGATGGTGCGGAAGTAGTTTCCCTCTATGTCGCGGCGGTATTCCTGCCAGCCGTCGTAGGACCAGCCGCACAGCACGACCGTGAGGCCGTCGTGGGTGGGGATCGCCGGCACGCAGCGGCCGGGCCGCCAGTGGATCAGCAGCCGGTCCATCGGCAGGTTCTCGAAGTAGCTGTAGAACGTGGTGGTCAGCCGAGGGACCGTGTCGTACTCCGCCGCGCCGACCGCGCGCGCGACGAATGAGTGCATTCCGTCGGCGCCGACCACGTACCGGGCGGTGACCTCCACCTCGGCGCCGGTCCTCCTCCGGCCGCGGACGCCGGTGACCCGGTCGCCGTCACCGAGCAGGCCGACGACGTTGAAGCCCTCCTCGAACTCGGCTCCCGCCTCCACGGCGGCCGAGTTGAGCAGCTCGTCGATGATGTACCGGCGGGGGCAGAGGCCGAAGTCGATCCCCTCGTACGGCGGAGGCGTGCCGGTGAGCGTGATCTCCCCCCAGTCGGAGGTCATCAGGTTGACCGGCGGGCACCCCGTGCGCAGCAGCGCCGGCAGCACGCCCCAGCGGGCGAGCCTGGCGACGCCGTAGGCGTGGACGAAGTGCGAGGAGATGGTGTCCTTGGGGAAGGTCACCCGGTCAACCATGAGGACCCGGTGACCGAGCCGCGCCAGCAGCATCGCCGTCGGAGCGCCGCCGCAACGGGCTCCGACGACGATCACGTCGTAATCTGCACGATCATCGGCGCGGCTCGTCGTCACCAGGACCTCCACCTCGTCAGCGCGGCTCGTCGCCGCCAGGACCTCACCTCGTGACGCGACCCGCGGTCGCGGGCCGCGTCGCTATCCGCCGCTGATCGCCGGCAGGATGAGCACCTCGTCGTGCTCGCTGACCGGGGTGTCCAGCCCCTTGCCGTGACGGACGTCGTCGCCGTTGACGTACAGGTTGACGTAGCCGTACAGCTTGCCGTCCGTGCTGACTATCTTGCTGGTCGCGCCGGGGATGTGCCTCTCCAGATCCTGCAGCACCGAACCAAGGGTGGACTGCGCCGGGATGTCGAGATTGACCATCCCGGGCGAGCCTCCCTGGTTCAGCGCGGCTGGGAGCTTGATGCGCATCCGGGTCTCACGCCGACCAGAACTTGTTGACGAACACGTCGTCATAGACCCAGATCCGGGCCTCCACGATCTTGTTCGTCGTCATGTCACGCCGGAAGGTCTGCACGCCCGGCATCTCCAGGATCATGCCCTTGCGCTCGCCGCGGTAGGTCGAGATGACCGCGGCCACCTCGTCGTCGGCGACGATGCGGTGCATGTCGACCCGGAAGGTGCCGTCGGTGACCTCGGCGCTCTCCCGCAGCCAGTCCAGGACGCCCTCGATGCCGACGATCCTTCCCGACAGCGGGTGGTCCCCGGGGGTGTACCACACCACGTCGTCAGCGATGCCCTTACGGAGCAAGTCCAAACTGAGCTTGCCGTACCGGACGTGGCCGGCGGCGAGGAGCTTGATCATCGGGTGGTCGGCCATCGAGGTGCCCTTGTAGCTCTTGGCCACATCCACGGCGGTGTCGGCCGTGAGAGTGGTGACGTTCTTGATCGACGTCATGGGTGTTCCCTTCCGCTGGACAGGTGGGTGAGGCGGCGCACCGAGTCAGTACGCCCAGAATTCGTCGGAGGCCGGTTGGTCCTCCATGTACAGCTCCCGCTCGTAGACCTTGCCGTCCTCGGGCCGGAGCTTCCAGATGTTGATCACTTTCTGGTCTAGCGTCTTGCCGCCGCGCTTGGCGCGGACGTGCATCAGGCAGAAGATGTTGCGCTCGTTGCCGAGCAACTCCAGCACCTCGGCTTGGAACGTGCGATCGGTGTCGGTCTGCACGCGCTTGAAGAACGCCAGCACGTTGTCGATCCCGACGATGTCGGCGGCCAGCGGGTGGCTGTGCGGCACCCGCCAGAGGACGTCCTCGGCGAGCATCGGCCGCATCAGCTCGACCTTGCCCGCGTGGAAGAGCTCGATCGCCCGCTTGGCCCGGTCCAGGTTGACCCAGGGACTAGGACTGCTCACACCGCACCTCCTTGCTCGTTGTTCAGCGCCGCGATCGTCTTGGCGTCAAACGGCACCACCTGCCAGTTGTGCCGGTCCAGCGTCACCGCGTAGCCGTGGGTGATCCGGCCGGTGGCGGTGTGCAGCAACTCGCCGTCGCGGACGACGTAGCAGTCCATCGCGGCTGTGTACGTCAGGTCCTTGAAGACGGTCTCCACCGTGAACACGGTGTAGAGCTCCTCCTCCATCAGCGCCTCACGCAGGATCTCCACCCGGGCCTGCGGGACGACCGGGATCCAGCGCTGGCCCGCGAGCAGGGTGCGGATGGAGATGCCCCGCTCGGCCAGGAAGAGGTCGACGACCTCCTCCATGATCCGCAGGTAACCCGAGTGCTGGATCCGCTCGTTGAAGTGGCAGTAGAAGTACGGGATCCGCCAGCGCCAGACCACCGCGTTGCGGCCCTCGCCCAGCGCCCTGGCCACCTCGTCAGCCGGGCCCACCACGCCGCGGCCGACCAGCGTCGCCCCGCTGTCGCCAGCGCCCGCCGGCTGCGACTGGGCGGGGCCCCGGCGGATCTCGGCGACCGTGATGGGGGCCAGGTCAGCCGGCGTCTCCGGCGCGTCCGCCGCCTTGCGCAGCACCAGGCGGACCTTCGCGGTCACCGCCTTGACCGTCGCGGCGCCGTTCTGGCCGGCCCGGTCGACGTAGGTCACCGTCCGGAAGGCCAGCTCGCCGCTGCCGTCGTCGGGCTGCTGGGTGACCTCGGTGCGGGTGACGTCGTCGATGTGCAGCGCGGTGAGGATCCGGGCGTCGGAGTCGACGATGTCGACCCCCAGGCCGTAGGACTCGTACAGCTCCTGCGGCGACCGGCCGGACTGACGCAAGAAGTCCAGGACGGCCTCCTCGATCACGTACATGACGTGCTTGAAGCCGATCCAGGTGTTGATGTTGGAGCCCTCGTACCGCGGCCTGCTCTGCGCGGTGACCACCTGCGCGGTGGATGTCGTCATTCGGTGCGTCCTCCTTCTCGGCTGCTGTCGCGTCGGTTCATGCCGCCTGGCGCCGCCGCTGCGCCAGCTCCCGGATCAGCACGGCCACCCGCTGCGGCGCGTCCAGCATCAGGTGGTGGCCGCAGCCGGGCAGGATCTCGACGGTGGCGTTGGGCAGTGCGTCGGCCAACGCGAGGCAGTCGGCCGGGTAGGAGGCGACGTCGAGCTCGCCGCCGACGACCGCGCACGGCAGGGTCAGCGCCTCCAGGTCGAGCATCGGGGTGCGGGAGAACAGTTCGAAGAAGCGCAGCCAGCCGTACGGGCCGACCCAGCCGCGCACCTTCTCGCTCATGCCCAGCAGCACGTCGGGATCGATCGGCCGGGTGCGCCGGGCGGTCATCCCGCTGGCGAGGAAGTGGTGGAAGTCGTTGAGGTAATAGCTGATCAACGTCCAGTCGAAGGCCTCCCGGCTCGCCCGGTAGAACGGCGCCAGCAGCACCAGCCCGAGCTCGTCCGGGGCCCCGTTGGCGTCCAGGTAGTCCAGCAGCACGTTCGCGCCGAACGAGTGCGCCACCAGGACGGTGAACGGCTCCGGCGCCTGCTGCAGCGCCCGCTCGATCCACACGCCCGGGTCCCGCTCCAGCGCCCAGTCGTCGCCGTGGGCGCCGTCCCAGGGAAGCTGGAACACCCAGGCGTCGACGTCCTCGGGCAGCAGCGCGACGACCCGCTCCCAACATCGGGTGTTCTCCCGCAGCCCGTGCAGGAAACCGATCCGCATCGTCGGCTCGCCGGAGGCCTTGCGGACCTGCTCGGCGGTGACCCAGCCGGGGCCGGACAGGCCTGCGGCGGCGAGCCGGGCGGCCCGTCGCGCCGTCATCGGGCGCTCACCAGCGTGAGTCCGGCGTACTCGCCGCCCCAGCAGCCGCCGCTGGTCAGCAGCGCGCGCGTGCCGGGCCGACCGGCCAGCCAACTGGCGCCCGCCGCAGCCTGCAGCACCCCGTAGGCGGCGAGGGCCTCACCGACCAGGTCGTCGAGTCCCACCGTGTCGGCGCCGGTCAGCTCGGCCAGCTCGGTCTTGGTCCCGCCGTGGCCGCCGCACGGGGTCAGCCAGAGCCCGGGCCGGTCCCCCGCCAGGGCGCCGCACGCCGCCGTGTCCAGGTCAGGACCCCGCTCATAGCCGCCGACGGTGGCCAGCACCCGGCCGCCGCGCTCGGCCACCGCGCCGGCGTCCTCCAGCAGCAGCGCCGCCGCGCCGTCGAAGACCCGCGGCGCCGCGCCGCCGTGGCGGCGGGCGGTCTCGGCGACCAGCCGGTCCACCGCCTCCGCCGCCGGCTCCACCCCGATGACGAGCATCCGGCGCGCTCGACCGGCCCGGATCGCCGCCGTCGCCAACCAGATGGCGTCCAGCCCGGAGGTCGGCCCGGAGGCCACCGTGAGGTTGAAGCCCTCGAAGCCGAACCAGATCGCCACCGAGGCCGAGGCCACGTTGCCGGAGGCGTTGGGCAGGTCCATCGGCGCGGCGCTGACCGCACCGCCGTCGTGGATCGTCTCCGACACCCGACAGACCGTCTCGGAGATGCCGTTGGTGGTGGCCACCACCACCCCGAAGGACTCCCCCTCGGTCCGCTCCGCCCGCGACCGCGGCAGGCCCGCCTCGTCCAGGGTCGCCGCCGCCGCGCACAGGGCCAGCTGGCTGGCCCGGTCCTTGTAACGCAGGCCGCGCTTGCCGACGACGCCCGCCGGGGTGAACGACGCCGGCGGGATCTGGGTGACAGACAGCAGGTCGGCGGCGCCGGCCAGGCCGGGAACCGCCAGCCCGAGCGCGCTGACCACGACGCCGCTCGGCCGGGTCAGGGCGGCGCGGTCGGAAGCGGAGCGGTCGGGGGCCGGCCGGTCGGAGGCCGGCCGCTCCACCACGGCGACGGCGTTCACCCCGCCGAAGCCGAACGCGTCCACCTGGGCCCGCCGTAGGCCCGTTCGCTCGGTGGGCTCGGTGACGACAGGGAATGAGCTGATCGACTCGATCGCAGAGGTGTGGTTGCGGGTCGGCGGCACCCGGCCGTCGGCCAGCGACTCGACGGCGGTCACCAGGCTCATCAGGCCGGAAGCGCCGGAGGTGTGGCCGGTCATCGACTTCAGCGCGGTCACCAGCGGCCGGCGCGGCAGCCCGCCGAAGACCTCACGCAGCGCCTGGGCCTCGGTCTCGTCGTTGAGCTGGGTGCCGGTGCCGTGCGCGAAGACGACGTCGATGTCGCCGGGGGTCGCCGCGGCGCGTCGGTGGGCCTCGCCCATCGCCCGCAGGATGCCGCCGAGCAGCGGAGCGGTCAGGTGGTCGGCGTCGCAGCTGGTCCCGACGCCGGTCAGCTCGGCCAGCACGCTCGCGCCGCGGGAGCACGCGTGCTCGGGCGTCTCCAGCACTATCGCGGCGGCGCCCTCGCCGAGGATGACTCCGCGCCGTTCGGTGTCGAACGGCCGGACCTCGGTCGGCGGTGTCATGTTCACCCGGTCCAGCAGGCCGAACATGCTCTCGGTGATCGCGTCGGTTCCGGCGACCACGACCGCGTCCGCCTCGCCGAGGGCGAGCAGGTCGGTGGCCACCGCCAGCGCGTACAGGCTGGCGGAGCAGGCGTTGACGAATGTGTATGTCGGGCCGAGGTCGGCCAGGCCGACGCTGAGGTCGAGCTGGTCCACCGTCAGCGGCGCCTCCCCCCGCCACCACAGCTCCAGGGAGCGCTGCTCGGCCAGCCCGGTTCCGACCACCACCGGGATCCGGCGGGTGTCGGCGCCCAGCCGCAGCCCGGCCTGCTCCAGCGCCTGCTCGACCACGTCCTGCAGCCAGTCCGAGGCCCGCCGCGGCCGGTCCCTGCCGCCGACCCGGTCGGCCACCTCGTAGGCGTGGCGCACCCGGAACTTCGCCGCCTCGAACGAGCGCAGCGGGGCCACCCCGGTCTCGCCCCGGCACAGCGCCGCGTAGGAGCTGGCGACATCGCCGCCCAGGCTGCTGAGCATCCCGGCGCCGGTGATCGACCAGCTCATGCCGCGCCCTGCCGCGGCTGGTACCCGTCTCGGTGGGCCAACAGCAGGATCGCGTTGTTGCCGCCGAAGGCGAACGCGTTGTTCTGCACCACCCGCAGCGGGGCCTGCCGCGCGGTGTTGGGCACGCAGTCGACCGCGCAGTCAGAGCAGGTGCTGTTGTGGTTGATCGTCGGCGGGATGAACTGCCGGTCCAGCGCCACCGAGCAGGCGATGGTCGCCAGCGCGCTGGCCGCGCCCATCGTGTGGCCGATCATCGACTTGATCGACACCACCGGCGGCATCCGCTCGCCGAACACGTCGCGGACCGCGGCCGCCTCGGTGAGGTCGTTGGCCTTGGTGCCGGTCCCGTGGGCGGAGACCAGGTCGACGTCGGCGGGGGTGACGCCGGAGTTCAGATGCGCCCGCCGCATGCAGTCGCCGATGCTGCCCCGGTCCGGGGCCACCGGGTGGCTGGCGTCGCAGGTCAGCCCGTAGCCGAGGATCTCGGCGTACCAGGAGGCCCCGCGGCGCTGGGCGCTCTCCATCGTCTCCAGGAACAGCATGCCCGAGCCCTCGCCGGTGAGGATGCCCTTGCGGTCGGCGTCGAAGGGCTGGCAGACCTCGGGCGCGATCGTGCCGAGCCGGTAGAACCCGGCGAAGGTCTTGCGGCACATCGCGTCCGCGCCGCCGCACAGCGCGTACTCAGCCTCGCCGAGCCGGAGCACGTCAAAGGCGTAGCCGATCGCGTAATTGCCCGCCGCGCAGGCAGTCGGCAGCGTCACCGTCTCTGCTGCACGCAGGCCGAACTCGCGGGCGATCGACACCGACAGCCAGCTCGCCGGCACCCGGGCCACCCGTTGCGGCGGCAGGTCATCGACGCCCTTGCGGACGCAGATCTCCACCAGTTGGTCGAGGTCCTGGGACTCGCCGTCGGTGGTGCCTACCGAGATCACCCCCGGGCGGTCGACCAATGAAGCCGGGTCGACGCCGGCGTCCTGCAATGCCAGGCTGGCCGCGGACACCGAGAACTGGGAGGCGCGGCCGAGCGTGCGGGGGTCGAGCCGGGAGATGTAGCGCTCCGGTTCGAAGTCGCGCACCTCGCAGCCGAGGTTTGATCCGAAACCGGTGGTGTCGAAGGCGGAGATCGGAGAGATCCCGCTGGCGCCGGCGGCGAGGCCGGCGGCGAAGTCCTCGACGCCCACCCCGATGCTGGACAGCGGGCCGAGCCCAGTGACCACCACCCGGCGCCGGGCGTCCTGGGCCACCGTCACGATGCTCGCTCGTCCCAACCTTCGGACGTGGACACCACCTCGTAGACGCCTGCGAGGTTGACCATCCTGGCCAGCTCGGCCTGGTCGATGACGATCTTGAACTCGCGCTCCAGGGAGGCGAGGATCTCGATCGCACGCAGCGAGTCCGCGTCGTGGTCTTCGATGAACAGGCTCGTATCCGTCAGCTCGTCCTCATCGAGCTCCAAGATGTCGACGACGATCTCTTTGATTCGCCGCTGGTCCTCATCGGTAACAACCGTCACTATGTCGCCCCTTCGCATTAACAGCCATGTGCCGTATGAACATGCTGGGAAGTAGATACGATGACCTAATACGCCATGTCGTAGACAGGCACTCTAACGGTCTCCCGTGTAGAAGTACGCACTTTACGGTCTTCGCCTAGAGAAGTACACGTCCCGCAGACACAAATACTTTGTCTTTGTAGACAGAAGCACGTCGCCTCACCGCCGGCGCCCGAAAGGACCAGTCATGACCGTTTCGGTTGGATCAGCGCTTTCCACGGCAGAAATCTATGATTGGTCCGTGGTATCCGGGTTAGGAGTAGGTAAGGACGACTTCTCCCGCGGATTTCTCGGCTCCCAGCAGGCCGGCTCCGACGGTCGGTTGCTGACCGGGTTCGACCCGACCACGCTGATCGGCAAGAAAGGCACTCGGACGCTGGACCGGATGACGTCGCTGGTCATCGCCACCGCCGGGATGGTCCTCGACGGCGGCCTGGTCGAGCCGCAGGCCCGCGAGTCGGTCGGCCTGGTCCTCGGCACCAACACCGGCAGCATCGCCAGCATCGTCGACTTCACCCGCGACACGTTCGTGCAGGAGCGGCCGTACCTGGTGAACCCGGCTGACTTCCCGAACACCGTGATGAACAGCGCGGCCGGCCGCACCGCGATCTGGTACGGGCTGCGCGGCCTCAACAGCACGATCGCCGCCGGGCACCTGACCGGCTTGGTCGCCCTGCGGTACGCCAGCCGGATGATCCGCCTCGGCTACGCCGACACTCTGCTGGTCGGCGCCGTCGAGGAGGTCTCCGACGCGGTCTCGGTCGGTGTGCAGGTGACCCGTGGACACCGCGCGGCGGCGCCCGGCGGCGGGGTCAACCCGCTCGGCGAGGGCTGCGTGCTGTTCCTTCTCGGCGGTCGGGGCGGAGCTGGCGGCGGGACCGCCGCGGCCGAACTGGTCGACTTCGAGTTCGGCACGGCGGAGTTGGACGCGGACACCCCAGCGCTGTCGGCCGCGCTTGACCGGACGATCCGCGCGCTGCTGCTGCGCAACGCGCTGCGGCCGGAGGACATCGCGCTGGTGAGCCTCGCGCAGAGCGGGGACGGCACGCTGGACAGCGCCGAACTGGCGGCGGTGGACCAGGCGCTCGGCGGGCCGGGCGTCGGCCGGCGGATCGTGGCCGCGGACCGCACCGGAAACTCGTTCAGCGCCCTGGGCGCGTTCCAGTTGGCCGCGGCCATGGCGGTGGCCGCCACGGACCGGCCCGCCGGCGACCCGGTGCGGCCCTGCCTAATCACCTCGCTGGGCATCGACGGCTCGGTCGGCTGCGCCCTGGTCCGCGTCTGAGCGGGGCTTGCGTCTGAGCAGGGCTTGCGTCTGAGCAGGGCTTGCGTCTGCGCCTGCCTGCGGGTCAGGTGTCGCGGAGGGAGACGTCGGCGACCAGGCCGTCCCGCCAGCGCACCGTCATCTCCCCGGCGCCACCCCGCTCCCAGCGAAACCGGGCCAGCGCCGTGTCGTCGTCGAGAACCTCGATCGCGGTCATCGTCATCGCCTGGGTCGGTGGGTGCTTGGCATACATCCGAGCGAGCAGCTCACGACCGACGATCGGCCGGTCCGGCGCCACCGTGGTCACCATCCGGACGTCCTCGGCGAAGGTGGCCACGAACGGGGTCCAGTCACCGGTGGCGACGCAGGCGTTGAACAGGGCGCAGTGCGCTCGGATGGACTCGTCGAGGTCACCGGTGGAACGAGGCGGTTCACCAGAGGTCATGGCGCCGATTCTGACAGGCTGGCCGAGCCGGCGCCGGCCGGCTAGAGCGGGTTCTTCCGCCAGTTCAGGGCCGCGACCATCAACCCGTCAGCCACCTCGTCGTTCCGGTCGGCCAGCCGGTGCTCGCGCTCACCCTCCGCGTCAGGTCCGGCGGCTTCCCGGCGCCCGGTGGCGATGACGCGGAAGAAAGCGGCGGCGCGCTCCAGCGCGACGTCGAACTCCCCCTGGTAGGCGCCGTTGAGCACCGCGTCGGCCAGCGCCTCGATGGCGGCCGGATCAGCGTCCTCGGAGACCCCGGCGACCACCTCGTCAGCGGGTGCGTAGGGCCGGCCGGCCCGCCACAGGCGGGTGACCTCGTCACCATTGCTCTGGCACCAACGGCGCAGCAGGTACAGCGCCCACAAGGCGCCGGGCAGGCTGGAGGGCTGTTCCATCCGCCAGAGCTCGGCAAGGGTGTCCAGGCCAACCCGGTCGGCCAGGTCGACGAGGGACTCTGAACCATCGGACCGGCCGTGGCTGATGACCGCGGCCGCGGTGGCAGCGGCGAGCTCGGCACGGGCGAACGGCTCGAACTCGACCGAGCCGGCCAGCTCGAGGTCGGGCCGCCGGATCGGGCGGTGCGGACGGTCAGCGGGTGGCACCCGTACAGGGTAGGCGAGCGTGCGGCCCGACCACCTCATCGGGCGAACCCGACTCGCTCCTGGGCCAACCCGGCTCGCCGCGGCGGGATCGATGGCTAAACTGAAGGCAGGCGTCGACCCGATCCATGGCCCCCGGTCCCACTTATGCCGCCACGAGCGGCCTTTTGCCGAGAGGCGACCTGGCGGGTCGGCGTCTACATAAGCTCTAAGGCCTGTGACCGCCGGACGAAGGACAGCGTATGAGTTCCGGCGATGGGTGGATCACCTGCGCGGCCGGCCACCGGCACTGGGGCCGCTTCGGCGCCGCCGGGTTGCTGTTGATGAGCGATGACCAGGTGATCCTGCAGCACCGCGCCCCCTGGACTCACCAGGGCGACACCTGGGGCATCCCGGGAGGCGCCCGCGACAGCCACGAGGACGCGATCACCGCGGCGTTGCGCGAGGCAGCCGAAGAGGCGCACCTGTCGGCAGCCGACATCGACCCGATCGGTGTCTACATCGATGACCACCACGGCTGGAGCTACACCACGGTGGTGGCCCAGGCCACCCGGACGGTTCGGCCCTACGCCGCGAACGCCGAGAGCGTGGCGGTCCGCTGGCACGCGGTCGCCGAGGTGGCCGATCTGCGGCTGCATCCCGGCTTCGCCTCCGCCTGGGACCGCCTGCAGGACGTGCCCCCGCCGCTGTTCCTGGTGGTGAGCCAGGAGACCGCCGACGATCCGCTGCTCGAGCAACTGCGCGCGGCCGGCATCGCCACCGACCGGCTGCCCGCCGGAATGTCCGGCGGCGGCCTGACCCGGCTGCTGCCGCATGTGGTCTACGCCGGCGACCTGGCGGCCAGCCTCGCCCCCGCCTACGCCGATCGCGGCCAGGTGTTCCTGGCGGAAGAGCCGGCGGATCTGCGGCTGCTGGCCTGAGCTCGGCGGCTGCCTGAGCCGGCGCTCGCCTGCGCCCGGCGGCTGCCTGAGCCCGGCGGCTGCCTGAGCCCGGCGGCTGGCCTGAGCCCGGCGGCTGGCCTGAGCCAGCGGCTAGGCGATCGGACCGGCGCCGCTAGCGTCTGCGGGGTGCGCATCCTGCTTCCCCCCAGCGAGTCCAAGAATCCCGGTGGCCGGGGGCTGCCGCTGGCCCGCCGTCGGCGACGGCAGCCAATCCAGGACAGCCGCGACCTGGTCCTGCAGGCCCTGGACCGGCTGCTGGCCGGTGACGGGGACCTCGACGCGGCCCGCTCGCTGCTATTGCCCGACTCGGTCGCGGCCGACGCCCTGGCTGACAACCGGCGGATCAGGACGGCGCCGACGATGGCTGCGCTGGACCGCTACGCGGGCGTGGTCTATGACGGGCTGTTCCTCCAGCCGCTGAGCCAGGCGGCCCGGGCGGTGGCCGACCGCGAGCTGTTGATCTTCTCCGGCCTGTTCGGGGTGCTGCGGGGCGGCGACCCGGTGCCTGCCTACCGGGTTCCGGCCAAGGCCGCGCTGCCCGGCCTGGGCGTGCTGTCGACGTTCTGGCGGCCGCGGCTGGAGGCGGTGATGCCGGCCCTGCTTGACAGGGGGCTGCTGATCGACCTGCGATCGGCCGACTACGCCGCGATGTGGCAGCCGGCCGGCCGCGGCTCGCGGGCCGGCGAGCTGGTCAGCGTCCGGGTGCTCTCCCCCAGGCCGGACGGCAGCCTCGGGGTGATCTCATTCGCCTCCAAGCTGGCCAAGGGCCGGCTCACGGCCGCGTTGCTGGAACGCCGGGCCGCCGGCCAGCCGGTCCAGGACGTCGCCGACATCTCAGCGGCCTGGGCCGCCGCCGGTGGCAGCGACCTGATCGAGCGCCGCACGCCGCTGGGCGTGGCTCTGGAGCTGATCACCGCCACCGCCACCGGGCCGGCCGGGGTCACCGGCTCGGCTCGCGCGCTGAACCCCGGCTCGGCTCGCGCGCTGAACCCCGGCCGGCTCGCGCGCTGAACCCCGGCCGGCCCGCGGCTTCAACCCGGCCGGCTCGCGGCTTTCAACCCGGTCAGATCGAGGCCTTGACCCGGGCCGGATCGCGGCCAACCCCGTATAGCAGCGGCAATCAGGGATAAGACAGCCGGGTCAGCCCACCCCGGTGCCTGCGGGCAAATGCGACTCAGCCACTATCGACGGCATGCGATTGGACCATCTCTCCTACGCAGCAGGCCCAGAAGGTCTCGCCTCGTGCGTTCAGCGGCTCGGTTCCCAGCTCGGCGCCGGCTTCACCGACGGCGGTCTGCACCCCCGCTTCGGCACCCGCAACTTCGTCCTGCCGCTGTCCGGCGGCATCTACCTCGAAGTCGTCGAGGCGCTGGACCACCCGGCTGTGGAGTCGGCGCCGTTCGGCCGCGCGGTCAAGGCCCGCAAGCTGGCCGGCGGCGGCTGGTTCAGCTGGGTGGTCGCGGTCACGGACCTGCCCGCCATCGAGCAGCGCCTGGGTCGCCGGGCAGTGCCTGGGCACCGCAGGCGTCCGGACGGCTATGACCTGCGCTGGAAGCAGATCGGAGTCCTGGACACCGCCGGCGACCCGCAGCTGCCGTGGTTCATCCACTGGGAGTCCGACCAGGCCGAGCACCCGGCCGCAGCCGGCGGCAAGGTCAACCTCGAGCTGCTCGACATCGCCGGTGACAGGTCCAGGGTCGTGGACTTCCTCGGCGACCGCGCCACCAAGTCACTGGATGACCTCAATGTGCGGTGGCTGCCGGTGGAGGACAACGACGGCGAGACCGGCATCGTGGCCGTGCACTTCACCACCGCCCACGGCGTCGTGGTCATCGACTGAGCGAGCAGCCTCAGCTCGCTCGGAGACCGAATCAGTCCAGACGCCGCGTCGCCTTTACTGAGACCACGTTTCCGACCACGATGGATGTCTCGACTACCTGACGGGCGAGCAATGACCTTGAAGATCTCTCCCAGCTCCAGTCATCACGACGTCCGCACGGTGCCGATCGGCGACTACGGCTTCCTCAGCGACGGCGAGACGACAGCGTTGGTGTCCCCCGGCGGCTCGGTGGACTGGATGTGCCTGCCGCGGTTGGACTCGGCCAGCGTGTTCGGCTCGATCCTGGGACGGCACGCCGGGTCGTTCCGGATCGCTCCCGCTGACGTCTCGGTGCCGGCGGCCCGCCGCTACCTGCCCGGCACGATGATCCTGGAGACCAGCTGGGGAACCGCGACCGGCTGGATCATCGTCCGCGACGTCCTGGTGATGGGCCCCTGGCGCCACGAGGCCGAGGTCGACCGCGAACACCGCCGGACGCCGACCGACTACGACGCCGAGCGGGTGCTGCTGCGCACCGTCCGGTGCGTCTCGGGCGAGGTCCAGGTGGTGATGGAGTGCGAGCCGGTGCTGGACTACGGGCGCAAGGCGGTGCGGTGGGCCCACACCGACAAGGGGTACCACCAGGCGCACGGCCAGGTCGAGGGCAGCGACATCGAGCTGACCCTGACCACCGATCTACGCCTCGGTTTCGAGGGTGGGCAGGCCGGCGCCCGGACGCTGCTCAAGGAGGGCGACGTCCGGTTCGTGGCGTTGTCCTGGGGTGGCCGGACGCCGCCGGAGGACTACGCCGACGCCTACGCGCGGATGGTGTGGACCGCCCACCACTGGCAACACTGGCTGGCTCGCGGCACCTTTCCCGACCACCCGTGGCGCACGTACCTACAGCGCAGCGCGCTCACCCTCAAGGGCCTGACCTACGCCCCGACCGGCGCGATCGCCGCGGCTGCCACCACCTCGCTGCCCGAGACCCTGGGCGGCGAGCGCAACTACGACTACCGCTACTCCTGGATCAGGGACGCCACCTTCGCCCTGTGGGGGCTGTACTCGCTGGGCTTTGACTGGGAGGCGCTGGACTTCTTCTCCTTCATCGCCGACCTCGCCGAGCGCGACGCCGACCTGCAGATCATGTATGGCATCGGCGGTGAGCGCGATCTGAAGGAGTACCAGCTCGATCACCTACCCGGCTATGCCAACTCCAGGCCGGTGCGGGTGGGCAACGCCGCCTACGCCCAGCGCCAGCACGACGTCTGGGGAGCGCTGCTGGACTCGGTGTACCTGCACTCCAAGTCCGCCGACCACCTGGACAACCGGATCTGGCCGATCCTGGGCAACCAGGTCAACGCCGCGCTCAAGCACTGGCGCGAGCCCGACGCCGGGATCTGGGAGGTGCGCGGGGAGCTTCAGCACTTCACGTCCTCCAAGATCATGTGCTGGGTGGCGGTGGACCGCGGCGCCCGGCTGGCGTCGATGATCGGTCAGGACGCCGAGGCCGCCCAGTGGGAGCTGGCGGCCGAGGAGATCAAGCAGGACATCCTGGCCAACGGCCTCGACGAGCGCGGGGTCTTCACCCAGTACTACGGCAGCACCGCGCTGGACGCCTCGCTGCTGCTGGCGGTGCTGGTCCGCTTCCTGCCGCCGGATGACCCGCGGATCCGGGCCACCGTGCTGGCGATCGCCGACGAGCTCACCGAGAGCGGCCTGGTGTTGCGCTACCGCCCTGAGGAGACCGACGACGGTTTCTCCGGCGAGGAGGGCAGTTTCACCATCTGCTCGTTCTGGCTGGTGTCGGCGTTGTGCGAGATCGGTGAGTACCACCGGGCTCGCAAGCTGTGCGCCAAGCTGCTGTCCTTCGCCGGGCCGTTGGAGCTGTACGCCGAGGAGATCGACACCCACAGCGGCCACCATCTGGGTAACTTCCCGCAAGCGTTCACCCATCTGGCGCTGATCAACGCGGTGCAGCACGTGATCGCCCTGGAAAAGCTGGAGGAGCAGGCCGCCGACGCCGGCCCGCCGGTGGCCAAACCCTAGTCATCGCCCGTGGCAGGCTGGTCGCTTGCGGTGGCTGGTCCTGGCCCGCGGCAGGTCAGCTCCGGTCGGCGGCCGGATGGATGACGGTGATGCCGGCCGGAGCGGCGCCGGACATGGCCGACAGCGCCGACCCGACATCGTCCAGGCCGATCACGCCGGTGACCAGCTCGTCGGGTCGCACGGCGCCGGAGCGGACCAGCTCCAGCATCGCCGGGTAGTTCTGAGCCGCCATGCCATGGCTGCCCAGCCAGGCCAGCTCCCGGAACGCCAGAAGTGACAGGTCCAGGCGCACCTTGTCAGGCAGCAAGCCGACCTGGACGTGGCGACCGCGCGGCTTGAGCGAGCGCAGCGCGGCCTGCACCACCGACTCGGCGCCGATCGCGTCCATCGTGACCGCCGCGCCGCCGCCGGTCAGCTGCCTGATCTGCTCGGCGATGTCATCGGATTCGTTGGCAGCGCCGGCCGCGCTGGGACCGGAGCCGGCCAGCATCGTGTGCTGCGCGCCGTGCCTGGTCGCCATCGCCAGGGCCACCGGGTTGGTGTCGACCGCGATCACCCGGGCGCCGAGGGCCGCGGCGATCATGACGACGGACAGTCCGACGCCGCCGCAACCGAAGACCGCCAGCCACTCCCCCGGCCGGACGGCGCCGACCGCGGTCACGGCCCGGTAGGCGGTGGCGAACCGGCAGCCCAGCGAGGCCGCGGTGTCGTAGCTGATCTCCTCGGGCAGCGCCACCAGGTTCACCTCGGCGTAGGGGATGGCCACGTACTCGGCGAACGAGCCCCAGTAGTTGAAACCTGGCTGCAGCTGCCGGGTGCAGACCTGCTGATTGCCCTCGCGGCACTGCTCGCAGTCCCCGCACGCGCAGATGAACGGCACGGTCACCCGCTGGCCCGGCCGCCAGCCCCGCACGCTTGAGTCCACCTCGGCGATGGTCCCTGCCAGCTCGTGGCCGGGCACGTGCGGCAAGGCGACGTCCGGGTCATGGCCTTGCCAGGCGTGCCAGTCGCTGCGGCACAGGCCGGTGGAGCTCACCCGCAGGATCACCCCGCCCTGGGGCAGGTCCGGCTCGGGCACGTCGGTGACGGTCGGGGCCTGGCCGAAGTGGTGGATCAGGACTGCGCGCATGGAGCGCATTCTTGCCGATGCCTCCAGTGGCGATTCACCGCCACCGACTCGACGTCCCATGATTGCGGGCCAGCTTCCACACCCAGGGCGGCGACAACGCGGCTGACGATGCCTGGGCACAGTGACATGATCACCGCCATGGACGCCGCCGACCTCTTACGCGGACCGCGTGGCCGCCGGCTCTGCTATGAGCTCAGGCGGATTTCGGCTGAGCACTCGCTGCCGGCGACGCCCGGCCGGATGGAGGTCGACGGTCAGACCGCGGTTGAGGCCGTCGCCGGAGCGTGCGACTGGGCGATGTACTGGCAACCTCCTGACGACGTCGATGTCGATCTGCGGTCCACCCAGTGGCTGAGCCGGCTTCAGCCCGTCGCTGAGGCGATCGCGTCCAGTCCCGCTACGAGTTGGTGGAGCAGCCCGCTCGAGCTTGAAGATCAGCACCTCGTCCGGTTTCTCGATGAGGACGCTGCGCAGCCGGAGGACGAGCCGACGCTGACCGGCCTGCGGGCAGCGGTGAACGGGCTCAACCTCGAGCACTCCCGCGATCGGCGTGACGATGACGCCGGCGGTGGGTTTGGCGCCGTGTGGAAGAAGATCAGCAGCGCATGGCGGCCGGTGCCTGGCCTTGACCCAGGCAGCGGTCCGGTCGAGTGGAAGACGGTCAGCGGCGTGTGGTGGTCGGCGCCGATAGCGCACCCCGGGGTGCGCACTGCCCGCTCGATCCGACAGCCGTCGCTACCGGTCGGCCTGGTCTTCGTGGAGGACTCGTTCGGCTGGACCGCCGCGACGTCCTGGCAGGTCTGTCCGACTCGCGATGCCAGGGTCCTCGAACTAGGCGCCCCGCAGCACTGGGTAGACCTGGTTCGCCGTTACCCGCTGGACGTCACGGACACGAGCAAGCGCGGCGACTGGTGGCGGACGACGGGCCGGGACGGCAGGTGGGCGATGCCTGATTGGCCTTCGGTCGCCGAGGACTGGGACGCGGTCCATCTGAGCGTCGCCGGCTACCTGACAACCGCCGGGCGGGCCTTGCCGGTGGATTCGGACACCGCGACCGTTCTGGCGGGGTGGCCGCCTGACGCGACGTTCTGGCTCGCCGACGTCCTGCGAGTCACGGGCGGACCTACGCAGTGGCGCAGGGACACCGACACCAATGCCTGGACGCGAACCTGACAAGGTCTGACGGCGCGTCCTCGGGTCGGTGAGGTGGCATGCCGCGACCTAGACTTGGGTGCTTTGGTGATCGAGCGTTTTCTCTGATGGGTGGGTGATAGGTGACTGTCGTGGACAACGCCGTCTACGTGGACGGCTGCAGGCATGCTGAACCGCCGTCTCTTGAGGTCACCTACGAGATGCTGCGCGACCAGAAGGGCATGGGGTGGATCGGGCTGTACCGGCCCGACCCTCATGAGGTCCGGTCCGTGGCTGCGGAGTTCGAGATCCACGGCCTCGCAGTCGAGGACACCATCTCGGCGCACCAGCGTCCGAAGTCCGAGCGCTACGGCGACGTGCTGTTCACGGTATTGCGCCCGGCCCGCTACATCGAAGCTGACGAGCGGGTCGAGTTCGGTGAGCTGCACGTGTTCACCGGCAAGGACTTCGTCGTGACCGTGCGGCACGCCGAGGCCCCGGACCTCGGTCGGGTGCGTCGGCGGCTCGAGGCCGACCCGGACCTGCTGCGGTTGGGCCCGCAGGCGGTGCTGTACGCGATCCTCGATGAGGTCGTGGACGAGTACGAGCCGGTCGTCGTCGGGTTGGAGAACGACATCGACGAGATCGAGGACCAGGTGTTCGAGGGTGACCCTGAGGTCTCGCGTCGCATCTACCAGTTGTCCCGTGAGGTCATCGAGTTCCAGCGCGCCACGAAGCCGCTGCTCAAAATCCTCGCCGAGCTCGGCGAAGGGTTCGACAAGCATGAGGTCGACGGCGAGTTGCAGCAGTATCTGCGCGACGTGCAGGACCACACCATTCGCATCGTGGAGCGCGTCGACGGGTTCCGGGCGCTGCTGCAGAACATCCTGACCGTCAACGCCACGCTGGTGGCGCAACGTCAGAACGAGGAGACCCAACGGCTGACCGAGACGAGTCTGAAACAGAACGAAGAGGTCAAGAAGATCTCCTCGTGGGCGGCGATCCTGTTCGCGCCCGCCCTGATCGGCACGGTGTATGGCATGAACTTCGACCATATGCCGGAGCTGGGGTGGAAGTACGGCTACCCGATGGCGCTCGGATTGATGGTGTTGATGGGAGTCGGGCTCTATCTGGTGTTCAAGCGGCGCGACTGGTTGTAGGGCCGCTGTCTGAGTCGGCGGGCGCGCCGTTCGGTGCAGGCGACGGCGCCCCCGTTGGTCACGGCACGGCGCAGCTTCCGGATTCGGCTGGCACGGCGAGCCCTAGCTGAGCTTGCCGTTGGCCCGGAGCGCCGCCAGCACCAGGTTCACCGCTTCGGAGGACTGGTCCACCCCCGTCGCGCGGAACGAGTAGTTCAGACCTCCCGGGTCGACCAGGTTGAGTTCCACCACGTAGGGGTAGGCGAGGTCTATGCCGGAGTAATGGATGCCCATCGACATGAGATTCTTGCCCAGCTGGCGGCAGAAAGCGTCTTCCTCCGGCGTGAGATTCAATATTTCGTAGCGCGCTCCGAGGGAGACATTGCCCCGGTCGTCGTCATCGATATGCAACCGTCGAAAACCGCACACTGGCACGTCACCAGCGATGATGACCCGGTTCTCGTTGGCACGGACATTAGGGATGTATTCCTGCACTGCCGTATATCGCTTGGCGAGGCCGATGATGTTGCGGCTGTACATCTCATACCGGGGCACCTCGTTGCCCGTTACCGATTGCAGCAGGGCTCGACGGTTGCGCTCTGCCTTGCTGATGAAGTACACATCCGCGCCGCAACCCTCGTTGGTCGGCTTCAGCACCCAGGAGCGCTGCGGCTCGGACTCCACCAGCTTGTCGAGGAAGTCGAAGTCATTGGACACGTAGGATGAGGGCAAGTTCTCTTTCGGGACCGCTACGCCGAGCGTGATTTTGGAGTTCAGGTAGAACAACGCGGCGGCGTCGTTGACGAATGGCACTCGCTGGTTCAGCACCCAGAGCAGCTGAAACGAGTCGACAAGCACTGCAGGGTTGGTACCTGCGAGAACCCAGACCAAGTCGAACTCCTCGGCCGAGGCGTAAGGCATGGCCAGCGAGGGGAAATCATGCCCGCTGACGAACTCCTCGTTCAGCTCGACCATGTCGCACACCACGACTGAGTCGTGAATCGAGACGGTGTCGATGTCGCCGACGAAAACCTGATGGCCCTCGCGGAAGAGCGCGCTGGGAATGATCGACTGGTTGTCCAGGCGAAACTTCGCCGCCTCCGACACCAGCACGAGGATCTTGTAGGACATCTTCAAGCCTTTCAGTGATCGCGAACCTGAATCAGATGGGGAATGTCAGTGGGCGAGTTGCTGGTAGACGGCGGCAGATGCCCGGTCCAGGTTGGCGGCCAGCTCAACGGAGTCGGCCCCGGTGGCCACCACGAAGCCGTGCCTGTCGGCCGAGCGGTGAACAACCGAGGGTCGCTGGCCTGCGGGTACCGACAGCACGACCTCGTGGATACCGGGAAGGCGTTCGACCGGCGCGAGATCCAGCGCGGCCAGGGCGACAGCAGTGTCGAAGCTGAGGTACCGGATGCCGGCAAGCCGCTGTGTCCGCGGCTCCAAGTCGCAGTCGATCCCGAGGGTGAGCGCCATGGTTTGCTCGAACACATCGATTCCGGTGGCCAACTGAATCAGGTCGCTGATCCGATCACCCCCGGGTCGCCCGTGGGACTCGATCAACTGAGGTCCCGTGCGGGTGAGCATGACTTCGGTGTGGCTCACGCCGTAGCGATGTCCTGCTGCCGTCAAGGTCGCTTCCACCACGTTCCACAGCCGGTCGTGCTCCGGCTTGTCCAGCGAGATCGGCAGGGTGTGGCCCATCTCGACGAAATCCGGCCTCCCCGTCGTGATCTTCTCCGTCACCGCCAACAATGTGTGTTGGCCGTCAACGCTCATCGCCTCGACACTGACCTCACGGCCCAGCAGGTATTCCTCGATCAGAACGCCGCCTGACACCGGGAACTGGTCGGCGTAAGCGCGGCAATCATCTGAGCCGGCGAGGTACCGAACCCCCGCACTACCCGTGCCGTCCATCGGCTTGACAACGCAGGGATAGCCGATCAGTTCGGCGCCGGCGAGTAATTCGTCCAAGCTCAGACAGACGCGGTGCCGCACCGGGCGTCCCGCGCGATCACCGACAGCCGCTCGCAGTGCGGCCTTGCGCTGGAAGGCCAGCAACGAAGCTAGGGTGTTGCCAGGCCAATGAAATCGCTCATTGGCCACTGCCGCCGCGTAGGAGCCGATCTCGCCGAACCCGAACGCGCCCACGCAACTGGATGCCAGCGGGGCTAACTGAGCCAGTGCCGCGTCAAGGTCGGTCAGCCACTCACATCGCAGTAATTCATCGACGTATTCACCAGGCGGCGTCGGCGCCTCTTGTTGGATGACGACCACAGTGTCGAGGCCCAGCCGGCGAGCGGCTCGAAGAACCAGGTCTCTTGGATTGAACAACACTACGGCGCGCTCAGACATAGCCTCTCCGCGATTTCGGTAGCAGTGCGCTGGCGCCAGCGGCGGCCACCGCGCAACCGGCCACCGCCATCCACACGGCGGCCCTTCCGTCCAACGCCTCGAACAGCGTGCCGCCGAGACTCGCGCCTAGCAGGCTTCCGCAGGCAGCCGCGGTGCTCAGGACACCCAGCGCCCGGCCGGTTCGATGTCGAGGTGCGACCCTGACGACCTGCTCGTCCAGGCTCGGACCGATCAACATCTCGGCCAGAGTCAACGGTAGGACAAAGCACAGGACTGACCACCACCCGGCTTCTGACATCAGGATCGTGTAGGCGATGGCGAACGAGACGAACCCCAGGATCAGCAGCGTGCGAGCATCTGCCCTCTTGAACACCCGTTGCAGCAGTACGTATTGGAACAACACCACAAGAGCTCCGTTGAGGGTGAAGATCACCGAGATGGCGGTCGGCGTGCCGGTCATCGCCTTGACCGCGACAGGCACGACGGTATTCAGCTGACTGTAGATCGCCCAGTACGCGACAGTGATGACACACAAAGTGCCCCAGTTCGCAGCACCCCACACCGGGTGCGGGACAGCGCTCTGGGTGGCCGCTGCGACTGTTCCGGCGCGGGCGGGTGACACGTGGTTCGGTGCGCTACCGGGGGGTGAAGCTGAGCCCGAAGGCACTTCGGCTGGTGAGGATGAAGCCCAGGCTTCGATGTTTGCCGAAGTCGCTTCGGCTACTGCCGGCCGTCGCGGTTCAGGACGGTTCGCGCGCACTTGCACTAGCCGTATCGCCAGCACCAGATGGGAGAGCACGCACACCAGGAGGATGACGCGAAAGCCGGCGCGATAAGTCAACGCGCCGAGGGCTGGCCCCACGACCACACCGACGTTGACGAAGGTGGAACGTAACGCCAGCATCGCGCGTGGGGAGGACGCTGGCTCCGTCACCAGCATCGTCTTGATCGTCAGGCCCAGCATTGAACCGCCGACCCCGATTGCGACGATACCGCCCGTCAAGGGCGCCAGCGCTTTGCCGGGGCTCAGACCCAGTATCAGATAGCCCGCTATCCGGAACGCGAAGCCACAGCCGAGGACGCGGAGTGCGCCGAACCGGTCCAGCAGCAAACCGGTGACCAGCGAAAAGCCCTGCGAGCTGAACGCCAGCAAACCCACCATGGCGCCCATGACGCCCGCGCGTACGCCTCGCGCTGTCAGATCGATGGCAAGCAACGGCAGAAACATGAAGGTCGTCACGCCCGTGACAAGCACTGCCACCAGCAGCACTCGAATTCGAGAAGAGGCTTCACCCCAGGCAGTCACTCTTCGGCTGCTCCAGTCGTGCTCCCCTGCGCGTCGATCTCGTCCTGTAGCCAGCGTTCGACTTGGAGGAGACGCCTTTCCAGCTCGACGGAATCGGCCCCTCTCACCACCGCATAGCAGAGGTGAGAGGTGCTGTTCTGAGCTGTGGCGCCAGCGGATAGTTGCTCGTTGACCTGATAGTCGGTGACCCAATCGAAGGGAGGTCGTGACGGTGGCCTTACCGCCCGTCCGGGGGGCACCATCGCGACTGCGCCGTGCACCTGGTCCGGCGCCGTCGTTGGCGCGGGTCGCACCGGAAGGCCGCAGGACAACCGCAGCCAGGTGCTCACCAGGTCCACATCGTAGGTAGCACGCGTGATCATGGGAATCCGGGCGCCGCCGGCCCGGGATGCGATCTCACAGAGCAGGAGCTCGCCGGGCCGGGGCTGGAACACCTCCAGGTGGTATGCCGAGACCGGCGGTAGCTCGAAGGCGCTGAGCACCTGATCGAAGAACACCTCGAGTTCCTTGGCCGTCGGCTCGTCCGGATGGAACTGCAGGGACCCGTTGTTGATGCCACCCAGCACGCCAAGCGGTGTCCGCAGGTAACGCGAACTCGAGATGAGGCGGTAATCCTCGGCGAGGACTGCGTCTACATGCAGAATTGGCCCAGGGACGAACTCCTCGACCATCAGATCCTCACGCCAGCGCAGACGGCTGAACCTCTCCAGCTCAGACGATGAGCGCAGGACGGTGATGTCTCGCGAGCCGCCTTGCTTCCGAGGCTTGACCACCACCGGGTATCCCACTTCGCCGATGAACTCCATCAGGTCACCGATGTGGTTCAGTCCGCGGAAACGCGGCACCCGCACGGTCTTACTGGCCACCTGTTTCATCAGCACCTTGTCACGGAAGGACGCGGCACTGGCCTCGGACTGACCGGACAACCCAAGCCGTGCGCGAATTCGAGCGGCACGTTCCAGGTCATATTCGTTGTCCGTGATGACATGCGAGAAATCGGTTGCGGTCGCACGCTCAAGAATGCTCAGCTCGGCGTATGGAACGAGCTCACAGTCAGGAACGTACTCGTAGTATGCGAACTCCTCCGTCGACTTGAGGTCGTGATGGCTGAAAACCACCAAGTCACTGGCCCGCTCCGGCAGCATTCGGGCGTAGTCGTTCTTGGCCCCATAATTGATGATCGCAATGGCGCTCATCGTGTCAGCTCGTGGTCCAATTGCTTGCGCATGTCAGCCGGCAGATAGTTCGGGTTACCTGCTGTCGGCGATCCGAGTGTCAAGGCCAAAGTGGGCTCATAATTGGCACAATCAGTCGGGTTCGTGCTCCACGGCACCAGTGACGCAGCCTCGCGATTCATTTCCTCAATGGTCTTCAAGCGCGAATCAAGTCCTTTCTCGGCCAACCAGTTCTCGTCAAAAGCAGTGGCCAAGTACCGCTCCCCACGATCTGCCGCTAAGCAGGCTACCCGCTCTCCAGAACGGCATCGTCTTGCCAGCGCAAGCGCCACGAGCGCACACGCGCCGGTGGACACGCCAACTAGCAGTCCCTCATGCCTAGCCAGGACGCGGGTCATATCGTAGGCCTGCTGGTCAGTTACTTTGTAGACCGAATGAAGGCGTGAGAGATCATCGATGTTGTCCGGGGTCCAGCTCAAGCCCACCCCAGGCACCAAATAGGCGTGAGCGGGTCCGCCGAATATGGCACTGCCGTACACGTCCACCCCGACCACCCGCACCGTCGGGTCGTGACGAGCGAAGTAGCGCGAGATGCCGCCGATCTGGCCGCCGGTGCTGACAGAACAGACAACGTAGCGCAGGCTCGCCCCCACCTGCTCGGCGAGTTCGGGAGCGGTGCCCAGGTAGTGCGCCTCCCCATTCTGCAGGTTGAAGCACTGGTCGGGCCTGAAGGAATTCGCGATCTCGGCATGTAGCTTGTTGGCCAGCGCGATCCGGGTCTTGTGATAGGAGCCGGAGTCGTCCTGTTCGTCCACGACAATGATCTGGGCGCCATATGCCTCAAGGAGGCTGCGATTGGTCGGCGTGATCTTGGGGTCGACGACTGCGATGACGTCGTAACCTCGGATCGCTCCGATCATCGCCAGAGCGATACTGAAATTGCCGGACGACGATTCGATAACTGTCGCCCCGGGCCGCAGGAGGCCGGATTCCTCCGCGCTACGAATGATGTGCCACGCAGCACGATCCTTCAGGCTACCTCCGGGATTGGCGGACTCAAGCTTCACGACGACTTCTCCGTCACCCTTCCGCGTGAGGTTCGACAGGCAGGCCACCGGCGTACTTCGTACTGTCTCCAGCAGCGCGGGAAGAGTGTGAGACACCGCCGCTTGTCCTTCCGTTGATTCGGACACTGCGGACTAACCTACTACAACGGTCTAATCAGTTGAAACAACCCTCCGTTACATCAAGGTGCTTTTCCTACGCCAGCACATAGGCAGCACGCGGGCGGTCCGGGCCTAGACACAGTCGGCGCTGTCGCGTTGATGAATCAGGCGGCGCAGTTACACCGGCCAGGCGCCGTTCCGCCTTGCGACTGGCCGGTATGGGGGGTCGCGGCTGGGCCTGGCACACCCTGTGAACGTGGTTGCCGATGCAGGGTGGTCCTGGCGGCAGGGTCATGACCAGGTCTTCCTCGGTTGCGGCGAAACTCGCTGGCACGCGGCGGTGTGGAACCGTCCGTCGATCAGGAGGGCAGGTGCGTCGCAGTGAGGAGTGGGCAGCGTGGCTCGCCCAGGAGCGACTGGAGCACGTTTCGGTCGGGTGTTGCTGACGAAGAGACGACGCCGACACCTACAGGCAACTCGTAGTCCCCATCCCAGGTCACTGACACCACAACGGGTGCCTCTCCCACCATCTGGCAGGAGAGACACCCGTTGTAGCGACTTTCATGGGGCCGTAGGCGCGCCGAAGGTTATAAGGCTAGGAGACTTCATAACCTTCCAAGTTCAGCTGCAGCCGGAGGTGCTTCCGCAACCTTCGCAGACGAAGCAGGAACCGGCGGGGCGCATCTTGGTGCCGCAGTTCATGCACAGTGGGGCGTCCGCGGAGGTGCCGATGATGGATTCCAGCAGCTCGGTGGAGCTGTGCACCGTCGACATCGACTCAGGGATGGCGGCGGGCTTGGCCTCGGCCACCGGCACCGACTGGGCCAGGTTCTCGAAGTCGTCCTCGGATGAGCCGTAGCTGCCGGTGTCCAGCTGCCGGGCACGCTCCTCGGCGGTGTGGATGCCCATCGCGCTGCGGGTCTCGAAGGGCAGGTAGTCCAACGCCAGCCGCCGGAAGATGTAGTCCACGATCGACTGCGCCATCCGGATGTCCGGGTCATCGGTCAGACCGGCCGGCTCGAAGCGCATGTTGGTGAACTTCGAGACGTAGGTCTCCAGCGGCACGCCGTACTGCAGCGCGATCGAGATCGCGATCGAGAAGGCGTCCATGACACCGGCCAGCGTCGAGCCCTGCTTGCCGAGCTTGAGGAAGACCTCGCCGAGGCCGTCGTCGGGGTAGGAGCCGGCGGTCAGGTAGCCCTCGGCGCCTCCGACGGCGAAGGAGACCGTCTGCGAGGGCCGCGACTTGGGCAGCCGCTTGCGGATCGGGCGGTGCTCGACCGTCGACTCGACTGCCACCGCGCCGGCCTTCTTGGCCTCCTTGCCTGCCGACAGCGGCTGGCCCACCTTGCAGTTGTCGCGGTAGACCGCCAGCGCCTTCAGGCCCAGCTTCCAGCCCTGGAAGTACACATCGGCGATGTCGTCGATGGTCGCGGACTCCGGCAGGTTGACCGTCTTGGAGATCGCGCCGGAGATGAACGGCTGGGTCGCGGCCATCATCCGGACGTGGCCCATCGCCCTGATGGCCCGGGCGCCCATGGCGCAGTCGAAGACGTCGTAATGCTCGGTCCTGAGTCCCGGGGCGTCCTGGACGTGCCCGTGCTCGCCGATGAACTCGACGATCGCCTCGATCTGCTCCTGCTGGTAGCCCAGCGCCTGGAGCGCCCGCGGCACCGTCTGGTTGACGATCTGCATCGAGCCGCCGCCGACCAGCTTCTTGAACTTCACCAGCGCCAGGTCAGGCTCGATGCCGGTGGTGTCGCAGTCCATCATCAGGCCGATGGTGCCGGTGGGCGCCAGCACCGAGGCTTGGGCGTTGCGCCAGCCGTTGACGGCTCCGATCTTGAGGCACTTGGCCCACTCCTCGGTGGCCCGGCCCAGCACCGCCTTGTCGGTCTGGTGGAAGAACCGCACGCTGTCGTTGGCGGCGGCGTGCTTGCGCATCACCCGGGCGTGGCCCTCGGCGTTGCGGGCGTAGCCGTCGTACGGGCCGACCACGCCGGCCAGCTCGGCCGAGCGGCGGTAGGCGGTGCCGGTCATCAGCGAGGTGATGGCGGCGGCCATCGCCCGGCCGGCGTCAGAGTCATAGGCCAGGCCCGAGGCCATCAGCAGCGCGCCGAGGTTGGCGTAGCCGATGCCCAGCTGCCGGTAGGCGCGGGTGTTGACGCCGATCGCCTCGGTCGGGAAGTCGGCGAAGCAGATCGAGATGTCCATCGCGGTGATGATCAGCTCGACGGCCTTGACGAACTTGGCCGAGTCGAAGGAGTTGCCGGCGCCGTCGGCGCCGAGGAACTTCATCAGGTTCAGCGACGCCAGGTTGCAGGAGGTGTTGTCCAGGCTCATGTACTCCGAGCACGGGTTGGACGCGGTGATCCGGCCGGACTCGGGGTTGGTGTGCCAGTCGTTGATGGTGTCGTCGTACTGGATGCCCGGGTCCGCGCACTCCCAGGCCGCCTTGGCGACCTTGTGGAAGAGCTGCTTGGCGTCGATGGTCTCGATGACCTCGTGGTTGGAGCGGGCGCGCAACCCGAACTGGGCGCCTTCCTCGACGGCGTGCATGAACTCATCCGACACCCGGACGGAGTTGTTGGCGTTCTGGTACTGCACGGAGGTGATGTCGCTGCCGCCGAGGTCCATGTCGAAGCCGGCGTCGCGCAGCACCCGGATCTTGTCTTCTTCGCGAGCCTTGGTCTCGACGAACTCGACGATGTCGGGGTGGTCGATGTCGAGCACGACCATCTTGGCGGCCCGCCGGGTGGCGCCGCCGGACTTGATGGTGCCGGCCGAGGCGTCCGCGCCGCGCATGAAGCTGACAGGCCCCGAGGCGGTGCCGCCGGAGGACAGCAGCTCCTTGGAGGAGCGAATCCGCGACAGGTTCAACCCCGCGCCCGAGCCGCCCTTGAAGATCAGGCCCTCTTCGCGGTACCAGTTGAGGATTGAGTCCATGGTGTCGTCGACGGCCAGGATGAAGCAGGCGCTGACCTGCTGCGGCGAGGTGGTGCCCACGTTGAACCAGACCGGCGAGTTGAAGCTGAACACCTGGTGCACCAGCATCCAGGTCAGCTCGTGCTCGAAGATCTCCGCGTCCGCCGCCGAGCGGAAGTAGCCGTACTCCTCGCCGGCGACCCGGTAGGTGTGCACCACCCGGTGGATGAGCTGCTTGAGGGACCACTCGCGCTGCTCAGAGCCGACCGCGCCCCGGAAGTACTTGGTGGTGACGATGTTGGCGGCGTTGACCGACCATGACGTGGGGAACTCGACACCGCGCTGCTCGAAGTTGACCGAGCCGTCGCGCCAGTTGGTCATGACCACGTCGCGGCGCTCCCAGTCGAGCTCGTCGAAGGGGTGCACTCCCTCGGTGGTGTAGACCCGCTCGATGACCAAGCCATTGGCGGGGTACACCGGCTTGTCCTTGGCGGTGACCTTCAACGCGCGCGAGTCACCGGCGTGCTTGGAGCCCGCCGACTTGCCGGTGTTCTTCGATGAAGAACTGCCGCTGGACTCGCCTTCGACAACTTCGGTCATAACCCGCTGTTCCCCTTTTCCTTGGTGATCCCGTGTGGTTGCTGTGCTGATGGCTGACCAAGCGGAGCTGCCTGCCTGGCTGCCGTGACCTCGCCTGAACCGTCGAGGCGGTGCTCGGCGCGCAGTTCGCTGATCGCCTTCTCGAAGTCTTCGATGGAGCTGAAGGAGCGGTAGACGCTGGCAAAGCGCAGGTAGGCGACCTCGTCCAGCGCGCGCAGCGGGCCGAGGATCGCCAGACCGACCTCGGGTGCGGGCACCTCGGCCGACCCGGTGGCCCGGATGGTCTCCTCGACCGTCTGGGCAAGCTGAGCCAGCGCGTCCTCATCGACCGGACGGCCCTGGCACGCCCGACGCACTCCCGTGATGACCTTCTGCCTGCTGAACGGCTCGGTCACCCCGCTGCGCTTGATGACGGCCAGAGTGGCTTCTTCGACCGTGGTGAACCGCTTGCCGCAATCGGGGCAGCTCCGGCGCCGCCGGATGACCTGGCCCTCGTCTTGCTCACGGGAGTCCACCACCCGTGAGTCCGGGTAGCGGCAGTACGGGCACCGCATGCGATCGACTCCTCTGACGTGAAGCCCGCGTTCAGCCAAAGGGCTGCTGCGGGGCTGTGCCGGACTATCGCGTCCGCCTTGCCAGGGGACTTCGTCAACAGGTGACTGTCGACAACCTGGGGATGGACCGTGGACGGGCCCTTCCCTCTGTTGACGGCCTGTGGACTACCGAACCCCAACCTGTGGACGACTTACATGCTTGTAACTACTACATGTAGGAACGCTAGAGCGTCGGCAAAGCTTCCGCAAGTAGCGCCGCCGATAAATGGAAGAACTGCTGTGAGCCGCCCGGGAACGCGGACCGCAGCACGGTAAACCTTTAGCCGACCTTGAGGGTTTGGCCAGGACTCAAGGACACGGAGGTGAGGTGGTTGGACTCCCGAATGCTCTGAACCACCTGGCGCGGATCGCGGCCGGGAGCGACCTGGCCGGCGATCGACCAGAGGGTGTCGCCTGGCTGCACCGTGACGACCGCGCTCGGCACGCTGACCGCCGGAGCGGTGGGCGAGCCTGCCGACAGGTGGGCCACGAGCAGCAGCAGGCCGCCTACGGCCGCCACGCCGAGAGCGATCGCCACGACCCCTCGCCTGGTCAGGCGCAGTGGCGCCGCCGCGAGCTGACCGGCGGGGACGCCGATCGAGGGCAGGCTCGCCGTCGCGCTCGCCGGCTTGACGAGCCGGACCGATGAGCGGGCGCCCCGTCCGCCGCGCCGTGCTCCGTCGACCCGGCTGCCCGACGCCGGCGCGCAGCGGCCGGCCGGCTGAACCAGTCGGAGCTGTGGGAGGCCGGCGGGCGTGGTGGCTGGGTCGGCGGGCGCCGCGGGATGCGGCAGCCGCCGGGCGCGAACGGGAATGAACACCGCCGGAGGGAACTCTGTTGCGACTGACATGCCGTGCTCCTCACTGGATCTGATCGGATGGCCAGTTACGCTGAAGATCGAACATGCGTTCGACCAACGTCTGTACCGATGTCTACTACAAGCCTCCGACAGAAACCAGATTCTCGACACGCCGATTCGAACAGGTGTTTGAATCGTTACTCCAGTGACGCTACCTTCGGCACGTTCGTCCCTGGACGACACGACGCCGAGGGAGTAGCCCTCGGCGGCGCCATACCGGCCGCCAGGCCAGATAGAGACAGGGAGACTCCGGTGCCCAAGCCGCCCAAGCCGCCAGCAAGACGAGGTCCGGGACGACCCAGGAACAGCACTATCGCCGAATTCCCCGACCACGACCGCGGAGACGGGCTGACCGCCCGGCAGCGAACCATCCTGAGCGTCATCCGCAACACCGTTCAGCAACGCGGCTTTCCGCCGAGCATGCGCGAGATCGGTGACGCGGTGGGCCTGCAGTCGACCTCAAGCGTCAGCCACCAGCTCGCCGTCCTCGAGCAGAAGGGCTTCATCCGGCGAGACCCGAACAAGCCCCGGGCGCTGGACGTCCGATCTCCGGAGGAGCAGGAAGAGCCAGTCACCGGCTCGCCCGGGATGCACCCGGTGGGCGACGACGCGCTGAACGCCAATGCCCCCGAAGCGGTGATGGTGCCGTTGATCGGCCGGATCGCCGCCGGCGGCCCGATCCTGGCCGAGCAGGTCGTCGAGGACGTCTTCCCGTTGCCGCGGACCCTGGTGGGCGAAGGCACCCTCTATCTGCTGCGGGTGCAGGGCGACTCGATGGTGGACGCCGCCATCGCCGACGGTGACTGGGTCGTGGTGCGCCAACAGCCCAACGCCGACAACGGCGAGATCGTGGCAGCCATGATCGAGGGCGAGGCCACTGTCAAGACGTTGCAGCGCCGTGACGGCCATGCCTGGCTGCTGCCGCACAACGAGGCCTACTCACCCATCCCGGCCGATGAGGCGACCATCCTGGGCCGGGTCGTGGCGGTGCTGCGCAAGGTCTGAGCGACCCCGGAGGACTGCCTCCGGGGTCAGACCCAGGAAATCAGGCCTGCGTCCGCTGCTGAGGTGACTCCTCGGCAGCGGGCGGCAGCGCCACCGGGGCCGGGGTGCCCGGCAGAGGCGGGGCCACGGGCTGGGCGATGACAGGCTCGCTGGCAGCAGCCGGCTGGTTCGCGCCGGGTGCGCTGACCGCAGGCGCGCTGGCGACAGGCGGGGTTCCGGCGGGCGCCTCAGCGGAGTTGCGGGCCGCGTCGTCGGCGTCCATGCCCTTGATCTCGGTCTTGAAGATCCGCAGCGACCGGCCGACCGAGCGCGACATCTCGGGCAACTTCTTGTATCCGAAGAGCACCAGCACGAGCAGCGCGATGATCACCCAGTGCGACGGCGATGTCCAGCCAGTCATAATTACTCTCCCTGTGAAGCTTCGACACACCTTCTGCAGGCAAGCCTACGCGGTGATCGCGTGAAATCCGGCTCAGCGGTCACCGGCTGGCGCGGCCGCCGTGGCGAACTGCTCCAGCGCCGCGGCCAGATCCGCCCGAACCCGCGCGCTGATCAGGGTTCCCTCGCTGGTGTGCTCCTCTGAGAGCATCTCGCCGTCGGCGTGGATCCGGGCGACCAGGTCGCCTCGGGTGTAGGGCAGCAGCACCAGGACCTCGCGCTCCGGCCGGGGCAGCTTCGACTCGATGAGAGCTGCCAGCTCGGCCATCCCGGCGCCGGTCACCGCCGAGACGAACAGCGCGTCAGGCACCAGGCTGCGTAGCCGTAGCTGGGTCTCGGCGTCGGCGGCGTCGGCCTTGTTGAACAGGATCTGCTCAGGCACGTCGAGGGCGTCCAGGTCTGACAGCACCTCGCGCACGGCGCGGATCTGCGCTTCGGGGTCCTCGTCGGAGGCGTCCACCACGTGCAGGATGAGATCTGCCGAAGCGACCTCCTCCAGCGTCGACCGGAAGGCCTCGACGAGCTGATGCGGCAGGTGCCGGACGAAGCCCACCGTGTCAGACAGCGTGTAGACACGCCCGTCGGTGGTCTCGGCACGCCGGACGGTGGGGTCCAGGGTGGCGAACAGCGCGTTCTCCACCAGCACGCCGGCGCCGGTGAGCCGGTTCAACAGAGAGGACTTGCCCGCGTTGGTGTAGCCGGCCAGCACCACCGAGGGCACCTCTTTGTCATCGCGCCGCGAGCGCTTGACGTCGCGGGCGGTCTTCATGCCAGAGATCTCCTTGCGCAGTTTCGCCATTCGGGCGGTGATCCTGCGACGGTCGATCTCCAGCTTGGTCTCACCAGGCCCGCGGCCGCCGATTCCGACGCCGTTGGCTGCCCGGCCGCCGACCTGCCGGGACAGCGACTCGCCCCAGCCGCGCAATCGCGGCACCAGGTACTGCAACTGCGCCAGCTCTACCTGCGCCTTGCCCTCGCGTGAGCGGGCGTGCTGGGCGAAGATGTCGAGAATCAGCGCGGTCCGGTCCACCACCTTGACCTTGACGACCTGCTCGAGCTGCCGCAGCTGGCCAGGCGTCAGCTCACCGTCGCAGATGACGGTGTCGGCGCCGGTGGCGGCGACGATGTCGCGCAACTCCTTGGCCTTGCCCGAGCCGATGTAGGTCGCCGGGTCGGGGCGGTCGCGGCGCTGCACCAGGCCGTCGAGCACCTCCGAGCCGGCGGTCTCGGCCAGCCGGGCCAGCTCGTGCATCGAGTTCTCGGCCTCGGTCAGGGTGCCGGTGGTCCAGACCCCGACCAGCACGACCCGCTCCAGGCGCAGCTGGCGGTACTCGACCTCGGTGATGTCGGTGAGCTCGGTGGACAGCCCGGCGATCCGGCGCAGAGCGGCGCGCTCGGACAGGTCGTACTCGCCGAGGGTGTAGTCCAGCCCGTTGTCGGGCTCAGCGCCGCCAAGGCCGTCAGGGCCCTCAGCGGCGTCGTCGGACAGCTCGGCGCCGTCAACGGCGTAGTGGCTGGAGGGAGTGGCCGGCCCGGTGTCGAACTCGTCGGCCGCGGCATGGCCGGGCTCGGCGGCGGTCGGCACGGTCTGGGAGTCATCACGTCGGTAAGCAGTCATTACCTCCATGGTGACAGCCTCACCGCCCGGAATGCGATTTAATTTCGCCCAGAGCCCTCACCGGTGTGCGGCAAGCCACTCCGGCGACAGCTCCAGGCTGGCGACCAGGACGGCCGGGCCCGACAGCATCAGGTTGCCGTCGGCGTTCCACCACACCCGGCACTCGCCGCCCGGCACCTCGACGATCCACTCCCCCTGGCCGGCCTGCTCCCCGGCGACCGCAGCCACCGCGGCGCAGATTCCGGTGCCACATGAGCGGGTCTCACCCGAGCCCCGCTCGAACACCCGCATCCGCAGCCGATCCGGCCCGAGGCGCACCACGAATTCCACGTTCTGGCCCTCCGGCAACGCCGGATGAACCTGCGGCGGCGCGGTCAGCCGCAACGCCGCCAGTTCCTCCACCGAGGACAGCTGCACCACCACATGCGGGTTGGGCAGATCCAGAGCCACCGACTCGAACACGCCGTCCAGCCCGTCGGCGGTGACCCGCGGCCGCTCCGGCCGGGCAGTCGCCGGGCCCATCTCGGCGGTGATGTGCTCGCCGTCGAAGCTCAGCTCCTTGGGCCCGCCCCGGGTCGCCACCGTGACGGCGCCCCCGGCTGAGTCGGTTAACCCGACTTGCTGCAGGTAACGGCCGAACACCCGCAGCCCGTTGCCGCACATCTCCGCGATCGAGCCGTCGGCGTTGTGGTAGTCCATGAAGTACTCGGCGACCTCAGCCTGAGCCAGGACATCCGGCTCGGTGGCCAGCGCCGTCCGGGTCACCCGCAGCACGCCGTCTGCCCCGATTCCGCCGCGCCGGTCGCACAACGCCCGCACCATCGACGGCGACATCGAGATCACCGCGTCAAGGTCGGGTAGCAGCACGAAGTCGTTCTCGGTGCCATGGCCCTTCATCACCGGCAGTCTGCGGTTCACGTTCCAAGCCTAGCGGGCAACAACGCCAGCGTCTTGTCCAGAAGGCCCGGCGCCGCTGCGTCCAGCCAGTGCAGCCTCGGGTCCCTGCGAAACCAGGACCGCTGCCTGCGCACGAAGCGCCAGGTCCCCCGGACGGTCAGCTCGACGGCCTCGCCGAGGTCGCCCCGCAGCTCGCCCTGCTCATCGAGCACCGCGAGCAGCTGCTGGTAGCCCAGCGCCTTGCCGGCAGTGGGGCTCTCGCGCAGGCCGAATGGCAGCAGCCGGCGCACCTCGTCGAGCAGGCCGCCGGCCATCATGCGATCCACCCGCAGCCGGACCCGCTCCTCCAGCTCAGGGTGCTCCAGCGCGATCTGCACCGTCTCATAGACCGACTCGAAGGCGGGCATCCGGGCGGTGAACAGGCCGCCGGTGAGTTCCATGACCTCCAGCGCCCGCACGACCCGGCGGGCGTTGGACGGCAGGATCGCCGCCCCGGCGGCCGGGTCCAGCCGCGCCAGCCGAGCGTGCAGCACCGCCGAGCCGACCTCGGCCAGCTCGGCCGCCAGCCGAGCCCTGATCTCGGGCGACTCGCCAGGAAACTCCAGGCGGTCCAGGCTGGCCCGGATGTAGAGCCCCGAGCCGCCGACCAGCACCGGCGTCCGGCCCCGGCTCGTGATGTCGGCGATCGCCGCCCGGGCCAGCCGCTGGTACTCAGCGACTGCGGCGGACCTGCTCACGGGCCAGATGTCGAGCAGGTGGTGAACGACGCCGCCGCGCTCGGCCAGAGGCAGCTTGGCGGTGCCGATGTCCATACCGCGATAGAGCTGCATAGAGTCGGCGTTGATGATCTCGCCGCCGATTCGCCGCGCCACCGCCACCGCCAGATCGGATTTGCCGGTCCCCGTCGGGCCCACGATCGCCACCACCGGACGTCCCGGGGGCCCCGCGTCGGTGTCAGTCACGTTGCAAGAGGCTAACCGGCTGCACCGTAGGCGTCTGCAGTCGTGTCTAATGCTCGATATGAGTTCGGAATGGGGACGTATCGACGAGGCTGGCACGGTGTTCGTCAAGACCGCCGACGGTGAACGGGAGGTCGGCTCCTGGCAAGCCGGGGACGCCGAGGCCGGCCTGGCTTACTACACCCGCAGGTATGAAGACCTGCAGACCGAGATCGGCCTGCTGGCAAAGCGGCTGGAATCCGGCGCCGGCGATCCCAAGGCCACCAAGTCCCAAGCCATGACCTTGCACGCCTCGCTGCCGACGGTCGCGGCGGTCGGTGATCTCGCCGCGCTCGACACCCGGCTCGTCGCGTTGATCACCGCGGCCGACGCCAAGATGGGCGAGCAGGCCGAAGCGCGCGACGCTGCCCGCGCCGAGGCCATCGCCAAGAAGGAAGCCCTGGTGGTCGAGGCCGAGACGATCGCGGAAAGCTCCACCCAGTGGAAGGCAGCCGGCGACCGGCTGCGTGCCATCGTCGAGGAATGGAAGTTGATCAAGGGCATCGACCGCAAGACCGACGACGCGCTGTGGAAGCGGTTCGCCGCCGCCCGCGACGCCTTCGGCAAGCGCCGAGGCAGCCACTTCGCCAACCTCGACACCGAGCGCGACGCCGCCAAGTCGATCAAGGAGAAGCTGGTCGCCAAGGCTGAGGAGCTGTCCGGCTCCGAGGACTGGCGCGAGACCTCAGCGGCGTTGAAGGAACTGATGAACGAGTGGAAGCTCGCTCCGCGAACCAACCGCAGCACCGAGGACGCGCTGTGGAAGCGGTTCAGGGCTGCCCAGGACGTCTTCTTCGAGCGGCGTTCGGGGGTCTTCGCCGAGCGTGACGCCGAGCAGAGCCAGAACCTGAAGGAGAAGGAGTCGATCATCGCTGAAGCCGCCGCGCTGGATCTGAGCAATCCGCGGCAGGCTCAGGTGGCGCTGCGCGACCTGCAGGAGAAGCTCGAAGCGCTTGGCCACGTGCCACGCGATGCCGTGCAGCGGCTGGAGGCCCGGATGCGCGCCGCCGAGCAGCGGGTTCGCGACGCGCTTGACGCCGAGTGGAAGCGGGGAGCGACCGAGTCGAACCCCTTCCTGGCCCAGTTGAAAGAACGCCTCCGCGAGGCAGAGGCCAAGCTCGCCAAGGCCCAGGCTTCCGGAGACCCGCAGCGGATCGCCAAGGCTGAAGCCGAGGTCAGCAGGCGCAAGGCCCTGCTGCCGGAGTAGCCGTCCGGGCTAGCTCGGACGGCGGCCGATGCTGAGCAGCGGCGCGGCTGGCCTGGCGGCCGGCGCGGCTTGACCGGAGGGCCCACGCCACTTGTGGTGCGCGGAGATGCCGCCGTCGGCGACCAGGTGGTGCGGGGCGGCATGACTGACCGTGGCGTGGACCAGGTCGCCGGGCGCCACCGGAAGCTCGCCGGCGCCCACATGCACCAGCCGGCCGTCGCGCGCCCTGCCCGACATCCGCAGATTCGCCGCGTCCTTCTTGCCCTGAGCCGAGCTCACCAGCACCTGCACCTCGGTGCCCAGCAGTCGCTTGTTCTCCTGCCAGCTGATCTCGTCCTGAAGCTCGATCAACCGTTCGTAGCGCTCCTGCACCACGGCTTTGGGGATCTGGTGCTCCATCGTCGCGGCCGGCGTGCCCGGCCGTGGGGAGTACTGGAAGGTGAACGCGCTGGCGAACCTGGCCCGCCGGACGGCTTCGAGGGTCTGGTCGAAGTCCTGCTCGGTCTCGCCGGGAAAACCGACGATGATGTCGGTGGTGATGGCCGCCTGCGGCATCACCGCTCGCACCCGGTCGATGATGTCGAGATAGCGGGCCTGCCGGTATGACCGCCGCATCGACTTGAGCACCGCGTCCGAGCCTGACTGCATGGGCATGTGCAGCTGCGGGCAGACATTCGGGGTCTCAGCCATCGCGGCGATCACGTCATCGGTGAAATCACGAGGGTGCGGGCTGGTGAACCGGACCCGGTCCAAGCCTTGGACACGCCCGCAGGCGCGCAGCAGCTTGCCGAAAGCGAGGGGGTCACCGAACGACCGGCCGTAGGAGTTGACGTTCTGCCCCAACAGGGTGATCTCGGTGACGCCCTCGGCCACCAGCGCCTCGATCTCGGCCAGCACGTCGCCGGGGCGCCGGTCGGTCTCCTTGCCGCGCAGGCTGGGCACGATGCAGAACGTGCAGCTGTTGTCGCAGCCCACCGCGATCGACACCCAGGCCGAGAAGGCCGAGTCACGCCGGCTGGGCAGGTCCGAGGGGAAGTTTGCCAGGGCCTCGAGGATCTCGACCTGGGCTTGGCCGTTGTGCCGAGCGCGCTCGAGCAGCACCGGCAGGCTGGCCAGGTTGTGGGTGCCGAAGACCACGTCCACCCAGGGCGCCTTCTGCAGCACGGTCGCCTGGTCCTTCTGCGCCAGGCAGCCTCCGACGGCGATCTGCATGCCCGGTCGGGCAGACTTCACCGGCGCCAACTGGCTGAGGTTTCCGTAGAGCCGGTTGTCGGCGTTCTCGCGCACCGCGCAGGTGTTGAACACCACCAGGTCAGCCTCCCGGCCGCTCTGGTCGGCTGCCCGGAGGTAGCCAGCCTGCTCCAGGAGCCCGGCCAAGCGTTCGGAGTCGTGGACGTTCATCTGGCAGCCGTAGGTGCGGATGGCATAGGTCAGGCCCGCGCCGGCTGGGTCGCCCGTGGCCGGGTGAGCAGCCAGGTCGCCCCTGGTCGGGTCACCCGCCAGGTCACCGGTGGCCGGGGTGCGGGCAGGGTCGCCGGTGTGAGCGGCGCTGGACTCGGGACCGGGGGCGGCATTCATATCGGCTCAAGAATACGAGGCCGCACCACCCACCGCTGACCAGGCTCTTAGACGCCTCCCGCCTTGCTCATGGCCGGCCCCTCCCCCACGCCCCTGGACCCAGCGGGTCACAGGCGAGCAGGGCTGCGTCGAGCACGACCTGACGACTCCTCAGCAGGCCGCTGGCCGGCTCAGTGGGCTACCTCGGTGGCTCGCGACTCGCGAACCACCGTCACCCGGATCTGGCCGGGGTAGGTCAGCTCGTCCTCAATCTGCTTGGCTACCTCGCGGGCGATCACGCCGGCGGCCAGGTCATCGACCTGCTCGGGCAGCACCATCACCCGGACCTCGCGGCCCGATTGCATGGCGAAGACCCGCTCGACCCCTGGCCGGGCGGTGGCGATCTCCTCGATCCGCTCAAGCCGCTTGACGTAGGCCTCCAGCGACTCCCGCCGAGCGCCCGGGCGAGCCGCCGAGCACGCGTCGGCCGCCTGGGTCAGCACGGCTTCGACAGTCCTGGGTTGCACCTCGTTGTGGTGGGCCTCCACGGCATGGGCGACCGCTTCGCTCTCGCCGTACTTGCGCAGCAGGTCCGCGCCGATGATGGCGTGGCTTCCTTCGACCTCATGGGTGAGGGCCTTGCCGATGTCGTGCAGGAAGGCCGAGCGCTTGATCAAGCTCGGCTCGAGCCCGAGCTCGCTGGCCATGATGCCGGCGATGTGAGCCGTCTCGGTCAGGTGCCCCAGGACGTTCTGGCCGTAGCTGGTCCGGTACTTCAGCCGCCCCAGGGTGGGAATCAGCCGCTCATCGAGGTCGGTGATGCCGATTTCGGCCAGCGAGTCGCGGGCCGCTCGCAGACACAACTCGTCCACCTCGACCTTGGCCGTCTCATAGATCTCCTCGATGCGGTGCGGATGGATCCGGCCATCGAGCACCAGCTTCTCCAGGGTGATCCGGGCAATCTCTCGGCGAACCGGGTCGAAACACGACAACAGGACGGCCTCAGGGGTGTCGTCGATGATCACGTTGACGCCGGTGACCGACTCGAAGGCTCGGATGTTGCGGCCCTCTCGCCCGATGATGCGGCCCTTCATCTCGTCGCTGGGCAGGTGCAGCACGCTGACCACGGTCTCGGTGGTCTGCTCGCTGGCGACGCGTTGCACCGCGTCGACCACGATCGCCCGGGCCCGGTCGGTCGCTTCGGCGCGCGCCTCGGTCTCGATCGAGCGGACCAGGCTTGCCGCGTCGCGGCGGGCGGCGGCCTCGACAGAGCTGAGCAACTCCACCTTGGCCTCTTCGGCGGTGAGGCCGGCTACCCGCTCCAGAGCCGCTGTGTGCTCGAGTTCGTGCCGGAGCGTCGCCGCGGCCAGCTCGGAGCGCAGCTCCTCCAGCGTGGCGCCCTCGACGTCGAGCTCAGCCCGGCGGGCCTCGATCTCACACACGGCCGAATCCAGATCGGACTCGCGCCGTTCCAGCTCCTCAGCACGCGCGGCCAGATCCTCCTCACGAGCCGTCAACGTTGCCAGCCGGGCCTGTGTCTCTCGCTCCGCAGCGCGCTTGGCGTCGGCGATGAGGTCGGCGGCAGCCGCCTCGGCACGCGCCTTGGCGGCGTCACCGCTGGCTCGGGCCGTGGCCACCTCGGTTTGAGCCGCCCTGCGCAGCGATTCGATCTCGGCGTCGGCCGCGCGCCGGGCCGCGTCGGCTTCTTTCACCGCGCGCTGCCGCACCGCCTCCGCCTCGGCCTCGGCCTCGGCCATCCGGTCCGGGCTGATCACCGCCGCCTGTGGGGCTGTGGCCGTGCCGGCCGCGGAGCGGCCGGCGTAGAGCGACAGGAATCGAAGACCGAGGATGAGGATCAACGCGAATATGGCGGCGATAGCCGCAAACTCACTCAAGTGGCTCACTGAACGTCCTCCTCTCGCGGAGGCGACGCGTCAGTCAAGACCCGTCGCGACAGCACTGCCAGGAGGCGGAGCCGTGCGACGAACGCCTGAACGAACACAGAATGGAGGCGCCTTTCCGCAGAGGCAGCGGCGGCGTTTGCAAGCTCCTTCGGTCCTCGACGTGGCGGTGGTCAACGGGCAAACATGACGTGATGTATGTCAGTGCGTTACGCGTGGGACGCAACGCATCCAGTCTCCTGATCTTGTGAGGTTATGAATGATGAGGCACAGGGTCAAGCCAGCCATGCGGTCTGGTCAGAACCGGAGTCATCAGCTGACGCCCCGACGGCTTCGCGGACTATCTGAAAGGCCATGGACGGCGGATAACCCTTGCGAGCCAGCATTCCTACTAAACGACGCGTTTTGACCTCAGACGTCAGCCGGGTCATCGAGCGCAGCTTGGTCAGCACGAGATGCCGGGCGACCTCTGCCTCAGCGTCGGCGCCTATGCCGCTCACCGCGGCTGCGATCACCGGTTCGTCGACGCCCTTGTCTCGCAATTGGCGGCCGATCTCTCGCACCGCCAGGCCACGATCACGTCGCCGGGACAGGACATAGGCGTCGGCGAATGCGCGATCGTCGACCAATCCGACCTCGGCCAGCCGGTCGAGGACTTTCGTCGACGCCGGCTCGGGAACGCCCCGAGCCGTGAGCGCCTCGTACAGCTCAGCGCGGGTTCGGGCACGCACCGTCAGCAGACGCAGGCACATCGTCCGAGCGACGCTTTCAGGGTCAGCGTCCGGATCAGCGAGGCGGTCATCGAGATCTGTGGGCTCGGCGGGCGGCGGAAATGAGCCACCGCCCGCCGGACGCGAGCGAGCCACTGGCGTTAGAAGTCCACCGGGGCCGGCAACGGCGCCTCTTCAGTCACCTGGGCGCCCACTCCGAGCTTTTCCTTGATCTTCTTCTCGATCTCTTCTGCGAGGTCGGGGTTATCGCGCAAGAAGTTGCGGGAGTTCTCCTTGCCCTGGCCGAGCTGATCGCCTTCGTAGGTGTACCAGGCGCCGGACTTGCGAACGATTCCCTGATCGACACCGACGTCGATCAGCGAACCCTCACGGCTGATTCCCTGGCCGTAGACGATGTCGAACTCCGCCTGCTTGAACGGCGGAGCGACCTTGTTCTTGACCACCTTGACCCGGGTCCGGTTGCCTACCGCTTCGCCACCGTCCTTGAGGGTCTCGATGCGGCGCACGTCCAGGCGCACCGACGAGTAGAACTTCAGCGCCTTGCCACCGGTGGTGGTCTCGGGCGAGCCGAACATGACGCCGATCTTCTCGCGCAGCTGGTTGATGAAGATCGCCGTGGTGCCGGAGTTGCTCAGCGCGCCGGTGATCTTGCGCAATGCCTGGCTCATCAGCCTGGCCTGCAGACCCACGTGGCTGTCACCCATCTCGCCTTCGATCTCGGCGCGGGGCACCAGGGCGGCGACCGAGTCCACGACGATGATGTCCAAAGCTCCCGAGCGAATCAGCATGTCCATGATTTCGAGCGCCTGCTCACCGGTGTCGGGCTGGCTGACCAGCAGCGCGTCGGTGTCAACGCCTAGAGCGCGGGCGTACTCAGGGTCCAGCGCGTGCTCGGCGTCGATGAACGCCGCCACCCCACCGGCAGCCTGGGCGTTGGCGACGGCGTGCAGGGCCACGGTCGTCTTGCCCGAGCTCTCTGGGCCGTAGATCTCCACAATCCGGCCGCGGGGCAGGCCGCCGATTCCGAGCGCGATGTCCAGCGCGATCGAGCCGGTCGGAATCACCTCGATCGGCACGTAGGGCCGCTCGCCCAACCGCATGACCGAGCCCTTGCCGAACTGCTTGTCGATCTGACCCAGTGCGACCTCAAGTGCCTTGTCGCGGTCGAATGCTGCGGCCATCTTTGGGTACCTCTCTCATTTGGCTGTTCCGTCGAGAGCAACGTTAGATCTGACCACCGACACTTTCATCGGCCAAGCGCATCTGTGGAGGACCACGCGCTCGTCCACCAGATTAGCGAACAAGTGTTCGATTGAG
This sequence comes from Jatrophihabitans sp., assembly GCA_036399055.1. Classification (NCBI taxonomy): domain Bacteria; kingdom Bacillati; phylum Actinomycetota; class Actinomycetes; order Jatrophihabitantales; family Jatrophihabitantaceae; genus Jatrophihabitans; species Jatrophihabitans sp. The sequence continues at coordinate 13,896 of DASWNX010000035.1, read as the reverse complement.
GGCGACACGCCGGTGTCAATGCGCCGCTGACCGGCCCCGGCGGCTCAGCGCAGTCGCTGCGGAACGTCGAATTCCTGGCAGAGCGCGCGCCACACCGATTTCGGCGAGTCCCCGCGCGCGATCGCGTCGTTGACGGTCGCGCCGAGGGCGGTCACCCGGTAGTCCGCGGCCAGCGAGTGCGCATAGGCCGATCCGAACCCGGCTTCCATCCGCTGCCAGAACTCACTCAGTCGCACGCCTGGAAGAGTAATGCCCGCGCGGCCGGCCGCGGCTCTCGGGCAAGATCTCCCCATGCCGGTTCCCGCCACCCCCGCACCCGAGCCGCACCGTTGGTACGCCCAGGAGGTGCTGCTCGGCTCCAAGGTCACGCTGGCGCCGCTGCAGCTCGAGCACGCCGAGGGGTACGCGGCGGCGGTGCGCTCCGACGGCGGCGCAGAGGAGGTCTACCGCTGGCTGGGCAGGGCGACGATCCCCGTGACCGCCGAGCTCGCCCGCGCTGAGATCCTGGCCGCGCTGGCAGCCCGAGCCCGCGGGGAGCAGTTTCCGTTCGCCCAGCTCGACGCCGGCACCGGCGAGGTGCTGGGCGCCACCAGCTACTACGAGGTGCGACCCGAGCTGCGGGCGCTGGCCATCGGTCACACCTGGCTGGGCAGGCGGTGGTGGCGCACCGGCCACAACACCGAGTCGAAGCTGCTCCTGCTCAGCCAGGCCTTCGAGGTGCTCGGCGCCGCCCGAGTGGTGTGGCACACCGACGTGCTCAACGAGCGGTCGAGGGCGGCGATCCAACGGCTGGGCGCCCGGCCGGAGGGGGTGCTGCGCAAGCACCGGATCAGAGCCGACGGCACCTGGCGCGACACCGCTCAATACGCCATGACCGACGAGGACTGGCCCGAGGCCCGCGACCGTCTGCGGGCCAGCCTGCGCCGCTGACCCGGCGACCGGGCTCCTCGGGCGTCCCTGTCATACCCCACGCGCACACTGGAGGCATGGACACCATGTTCGCGCCGGCGACCACCGCCTGGTTCGAGGGTGCCTTCGACAGCCCCACCGACGCCCAGACCGGGGCCTGGCAAGCCATCGCCAAAGGCGAGCACACGCTGGTGGTCGCCCCGACCGGCTCCGGTAAGACGCTGGCCGCGTTCCTGTCCGCGATCGACCGGCTGGCCGCGCTGCCGGTTCCCGACGATCCGAACCGGCGCTGCCGGGTGCTCTACGTCAGCCCGTTGAAGGCGCTGGCGGCCGATGTGGAACGCAACCTGCGCTCGCCGCTGGTCGGCATCTCCCAAGCCGCTCGCCGGCTGGAGTTGCCCGAGCCCAGAATCCAGGTCGCGATGCGCTCCGGCGACACCTCGGTCGAGGACCGGCGCGCCTTTGCCCGCCACGGCGCCGACATCCTGATCACCACGCCGGAGTCGCTGTTCCTGCTGCTCACCTCCGCGGCCCGGCAGGCCCTGGCCGGCGTCGAGACCGTCATCATCGACGAGGTGCACGCGGTCGCGGCGACCAAACGCGGCGCGCACCTGGCGGTGAGCCTGGAGCGGCTGGACGCGCTGCTGGACCAGCCCGCGCAACGGATCGGCCTGTCAGCCACCGTCCGGCCGATCGAGGAGGTCGCCACCTTCCTGGCCGGTGGACGGGCCGTGACCGTGGTCCAGCCGCACACAGTCAAGCGGCTGGACCTGGCGGTGGTGGTGCCGGTCGAGGACCTGACCGCGCTCGGTGACGGCCAGCCCGACACCGGGCAGGACCCCCAGCGCCGGGCCTCGATCTGGCCGCATGTCGAGGAGCGGGTGCTGGACCTGATCGACAGCCACACCTCCACCATCGTCTTCGCCAATTCCCGCCGGTTGGCCGAGCGGCTGACGGCACGGCTGAACGACCTGGCTCACGAACGCGATCCCGACCGGGTGGCCGACATCCGGGCCCATCACGGCTCGGTGTCTCGCGAGCAACGCCAGATCGTCGAAGAGGACCTCAAAGCCGGCCGGATACCGGCGGTGGTCGCCACCTCCTCGCTCGAACTGGGCATCGACATGGGCGCGGTGGACCTGGTGGTGCAGGTCGAGTCACCGCCGTCGGTCGCCGCCGGCCTGCAGCGGTTGGGCCGCGCCGGGCACCAGGTCGGCGCGGAGTCGCGCGGCGTGATCTTCCCCAAGTACCGCGGCGACCTGCTCGAGTGCGCCGTGGTGGCCGAGCGAATCCGCGACGGCCAGATCGAGTCCATGCGCTACCCGCGAAATCCGCTGGACGTGCTCGCCCAGCAGATCGTGGCCATGGTCGCGCTGGACACCGTGACGGTGGACGAGGTGGAGCGCCTGATCCGGCGCAGCGCGTCCTTCGCCACCCTCCCCCGCTCCGCCCTCGAGGCGGTGCTGGACATGCTGGCCGGCCGCTATCCCTCTGACGCCTTCGCCGAGTTGCGGCCCCGGCTGGTCTGGGACCGGATCAGCGGAGAGCTGACCGGGAGGGCAGGCGCCCAGCGGCTGGCGGTGACCTCAGGCGGCACCATCCCAGACCGCGGCCTGTTCGGGGTGTTCCTGGCCGCCGCTGACGGCCCCGGCCGCCGGGTCGGCGAGCTGGATGAGGAGATGGTCTACGAATCCCGGGTCGGCGAGGTGTTCCTGCTCGGCTCCTCCTCCTGGCGGATCGAGGACATCACCCACGACCGGGTGCTGGTCAGCCCGGCGCCTGGCCAAGCCGGCAAGATGCCGTTCTGGAAGGGCGACTCGCCCGGGCGGCCGGTGGAGCTGGGCCGGGCGCTGGGGGCGTTCGTGCGCGAGCTCGGCGGCGCCACCGAGGCCGAGGCGATCGGCCGGGCCCGCGCCGCCGGGCTGGATGAATGGGCAGCGACCAATCTGGTCGGCTACCTCACCGAACAGCGGATCGCCACCGGACACCTGCCGACCGACCGCACGATCGTGGTGGAGCGGTTCCGCGACGAGCTCGGTGACTGGCGGCTGGTTATCCATTCGCCGTTCGGCGCGCCGGTGAACGCGCCGTGGGCGCTGGCCATCTCAGCCGCGCTGCGTGAGCGGCATGGCTTGGACGTGCAGTCGATGCACTCCGACGACGGCATCGTGTTGCGGCTGCCCGACACCACGGCAGAAGCCCCGGGCGCGGACATCACCGTCTTCGACCCCGCTGAGATCGCCAGCCTGGTGACCGGCGAGGTGACCAACTCCGCGCTGTTCGCCTCCCGGTTCCGGGAGTGCGCGGCCCGGTCGTTGCTGCTTCCCAAGCGAGATCCGCGCCGACGCGCGCCGCTGTGGCAGCAGCGGCAGCGCGCCAACGCCCTGATGCAGGTCGCCCGTGACTACGGCCAGTTCCCGGTGGTGCTCGAAGCCATGCGTGAGTGCCTGCAGGACGTCTATGACCTGCCCGGCCTGAGCGAGCTCATGCGACAACTTCAGTCCCGCCAGGTCCGGCTGGTCGAGGTCGAGACCACCAGCCCGTCGCCGTTCTCGCAGTCCCTGCTGTTCAGCTACGTGGGCATGTTCCTCTACGACACCGACGCGCCGTTGGCCGAGCGCCGCGCTCAGGCGCTCACCCTGGACACCTCGCTGCTGGCCGAGCTGATGGGCTCGCCCGACCTGCGAGACCTACTCGATGAGAACGCCATCGCCGAGTCCGTCGCCGACGCTCAGAGGCTCAGCGAGACCCGCCAGGTCCGCGGGCCGGACCAGACCCATGACCTGTTGCGCGAGGTCGGTGACCTCAGCACCGCCGAGGCCGTCGCCCGGGGCGCCACCGCCCAAGACCTGGAGCAGCTGCGCTCAGCGCGCCGGGTGATCACCGTGCGGATCGCCGGCGAACTGCGCTGGCTGACCATCGAGGACGCCGGCCGGGTCCGCGACGCTCTCGGGGCCGCGCTGCCGGTCGGGATTCCGGAGGCCTTCACCGAACTGGTCGCAGATCCGCTGGGCGACCTGCTGTCCAGGTACGCCCGAACCCACGGCCCATTCGTCATCGCCGAGCCCGCAGCCCGGTTGGGCTTGGGCGCCGCTGTGGTCCAGGCCGGTCTTGAGCGGTTGGTGGCCACCGGGCAGGTGGTCGCTGGTGAGTTCACGCCTGGCCGGGCCGGGCGCGAATATTGCGGCGCCACCATGCTGCGCACTATCCGACGACGGTCCCTGGCTGCTCTGCGCCGCGAGGTCGAGCCCGCGCCCCAAGCCGTGCTGGCCCGGTTCCTGCCGGAGTGGCAAGGCGTCGGCGGCGCTCGCCGCGCCCGGGGCGTCGACGGCCTGGCCCGGGTGATCGAGCAACTGGCTGGCGTCGCGGTGCCGGCCAGCGCGTTGGAGAGCCTGGTGCTACCGGCCCGGGTCTCGGATTACTCACCGGCGCTGCTGGATGAGCTGACCAGTTCGGGCGAGGTGCTGTGGTGCGGCGCCGGCGCGCTGGCAGGCAATGACGGTTGGCTGACCCTGGTGCCGGCCGGGGCGGCGGCCGAGTTGCTGGCGCCGGTGTCCGATCTCGAGCTGAGCCCGGCGCACAGGGCCATCCTGGCCGCGCTGGACGGTGAGCAGGCGCTGTTCCTGCGCGCCATCGCCGACCGGGTGCGCGCCGAGGCGGCTGATGTGGCCGAGTTGGCCGAGGTGTCTGAAGCTGACATCACCCGGGCGATCTGGGACCTGGCGTTCGCCGGCCTCATCACCAACGACACGCTGGCCCCGGTGCGCGGACGGCTCGGCGGTGGGCGCACCGCGCATAGCCGGCGGCCGGCGGCTCCCCGAGCCCGGTACGGCAGGTTCAACCTGACGGGCGCGGCCTCGGCCGGGGTCGCGCGGCACACCGCGTCCCTTCCCGGCCGCTGGTCCCGGCTGCCCGAGCGCGGCCCCGACGATGCCCACCGGGCGTTGCTGCGCACCGAGGTGCTGCTGGACCGCTACGGCATCCTGACCCGCGGCGAGGTCGCCGCCGAGGGGGTGATCGGAGGCTTTTCAGCGGTCTACCCGGTGCTTCGGCAAGGTGAGGACGCCGGCCGCTACCGGCGTGGCTACTTCGTCGAGGGCCTGGGCGCCGCCCAGTTCGGGCTGACCGGCGCGATCGACCGGCTGCGCAGCCTGACGAGCGAACGGGACCGGAGCACTTCCAGTCCGGGAGAAGCGCTGGTGCTGGCTGCCACCGACCCCGCCAACCCTTACGGGGCGGCTCTGAATTGGCCTGACCGGATGCACCTGCCCGAGCTGGAAGCCGGCAAGCGCGGGCACCAACCGGCCCGCAAGGCGGGGGCCTTGGTGGTGCTGGTCGACGGTGAATGCGCCCTCTACGTCGAGCGTGGCGGCAAGACGCTGCTGTCGTTCACCGGTGATGAGGACCGGCTGCGCGCGGCGGCCACGGCACTGGCCCTCAGCGCCCGAGCCGGCGCGCTGGGCAAGCTGCATGTCGAGTCAGCCGACGGCGACCCAGTCGTGTCCTCGGCGCTGGGCAACGCGCTGGAGCAGGCCGGCTTCAGGCCCTCCCCGCGCGGCCTGCGACTGCGGGCGTGAGCTGAATGCCCGAGGGCGACACCATCTACATCGCCTGCCAGCGCCTGCACACGGCCCTGGCGGGACGGCCGGTGACCCGGTTCGACCTGCGCACGTCCGCCCTGGCGCTAGCGGACCTGACCGGCGCCACCGTCACCGAGGTGACGCCGCGCGGCAAGCACATCCTGATGAGGTTCTCCACCGGGCAGACCCTGCACAGCCATCTCCGGATGGACGGCAGCTGGCTGGTCGGCCCGGCGAAATCCCGGCCGCGGGGGCGCGACTTCGAGATCCGAGCGCTGGTCGGCAACGCCGACTGGCTTGCGGCGGGAGTGCGCGTGCACGACCTGAAGCTGGTGGCGACCGCGGACGAGCACGAGGTAGTCGGTCACCTCGGCCCGGATCTGGTGACGCCGGACTTCGACCGCCCCGAGGCGCTGCGCAGGTACGCCGGTCAACCGGACAGGCCCATCGGGGAGGCGCTGCTCGACCAGCGACTGGCAGCGGGAATCGGCAACGTCTACAAGAGCGAAATCCTCTTTCTCAACAGACTCAGCCCGTTCCTGCCGGTGGCCGAGGTGCCCGATCTCGGCGCGGTCCTGGACGACGCGGCAAGGCTGTTACGCGGCAACCTCGGCCAGTACAGCAGGACTACCACCGGCTGGCGTCAGCCGGGGCAGCAGTACTGGGTGTACGGGCGGGCGGGCAAGGGCTGCCGCCGGTGCGGCGCCCGGGTGCTGCAATGCGAGCAGGGCGAGGACCCGGCGACGGAGCGCATCACCTTCTACTGCCCGTCCTGCCAGGCGGGTGGCCCCGGGCTAGCCGGCAAGGAGCCGGCCCAGGGCTAGCTCGGTCCGGGCCTAGCGCTCGATTCGGGCCTAGCGCTCGATCAAGCCCTAGCGCTCGGTCTCGGCCCGCTCGGTCACGGTCTGGTCCGCGGTCAACGGCGGCTGGCCCTTCTCCAGCGCCGGCGGCGCGCTGTCGGTCAGGGCCGCGGCGCCACCGGCGCCACCGTCACCACCGGTGCCTGAGCCGAGCGAGGCGCGGATCTCAGCCAGCCGTGACTGTCCCGCCAGGTTCGTGGTCGCCCGGCGGACTTCCAGCATCCGGCCCTGGACCGAGTTCTGGGCCAGGTCGGCCTGCCCCAGCGCGTTGGCGTAGCGCCGCTCGATCTTGTCACGCACCTCGTCCAGCGACGGGGTGTTCTTGGGCGCGGCCAGCTCGCCCATCTGGTTCAGCGCCGCCGAGACCTGCTCCTGCATCTTGGCCTGCTCCAGCTGGCCGAGCAGCTTGCTGCGTTGAGCCATCTTCTCCTGCAGCGTCATGGCGTTGTCCTGCACCGCCTGGCGGGCCTGCTGAGCGGCGACTATCGACTGGTCGTGCAGTTGCTTGAGATTGGCAGCCGAAGACTCGGCGGTCACCAGCTGATTGGCCAGCATCCCGGCGGTCTCTTCGAATTGGGCGGCCTTGGCCTCATCACCGGCGGCCCGCGCCTGATCGGCCAGCACCAGAGCCTGCCGGGCCTGGGCCTGCAGACTCTCAATCTCGCCGAGTTGGCGGTCAAGCTGCAGCTCCAGCTGATGCTGGGTGCCGATGACACGCGCAGCCTGATTGTTCAGTCCCACGTGCTGTCGCTGGGCATCTTCGATCGCCTGCCGGATCTGGATCTCCGGGTCAGCATTCTCGTCCACCTTGGCGCCGAACCAGGCTGAGATGTAACGCCAGGCCTTGACTAAGCCGTTCGCCATCGCTGCTACGACCTTCCGGTAACCGTTGGAGACATCCGTCCTCGTCCAGTCTGCATCATGGCCGGCGGCATGGTCCAAACCGGGCTGGCGGGCTGGCTGGCCGGCGGGCCGGTCCCCAGCGTCCGGCTGCAGCCGGTGTCAGGCCGTCGGCAGGCCGGAGAGCAGGACGGCCACATCAGCTGCGATGTCGACCTCCTCTGCCGGCGCGATGATGAATGAGGACAGCCAGCGCAGCACCGTCGGCGTGCCGGCTCGCCCGGACCGCCGCAGCAGCCGCTCGACGGCCTGGGCGACCCGGGCCCAACCCGGGCTGCGCACGTCCACCCGGGCGAGCACGGCAAGGGCGGTGGTGTCCTGACCACCGAGCGCTTCGAGCAACGGGTGCTCAGACACCGCCACCGCGGCGGTGATCAGCGCCTGTGACAGCTCCAGGTGCGACACCGCGGCCACCAGCCGGTCGATCTCGTCGAGCAACAGGGCCGCCAGCACGTCCTCACGGGCGCGGAAGTGGTTGTACAAGGTCGCCTTGGCCACTCCGCCGCGCGCGGCCACCTGCGCCATCGTGATCTTCGTTCCATTCGCCTCGACAGCAGCTCTGGCGCCGTCGAGGATCGCGGCGCGGCTGCGGGCCATCGGACCCGCCGTCCGGGAACTCGCCGCCGCGGCAGAGGTGACCGGGGCCGAACCGGCTCGAGCGGCCTGCGGCCTGCCGGCGCTGGACGGAGCAGCCGGGCCGCTGGGCCGGTTGACGGCGGCGCTGGACGGAGCAGCGGGGCCGCCAAGGGCGGCCTGGCCACCGAGGGCGGCCGAGGCGGCCCGCGGCTGCGCTCCGGGCACGGGGCCCGCGGTGGTGGGTCGAAGCACGAAGTCGGACAACGGGTCAGGACGGCGGGAAGAACTGTGCGTGCTCATACCCCGAAGTTAGGCGGCAGACCGGCGCGCATCACCTAGCCGCACACCCGACACGCCCATTGTCTCGACCGCGGGATGAGGGTTAAGCCCTGCGCAGCGGGGCTGGAGGCGGCTAGGCCGCGACGTGGGGCAGCGACCGGACCTGCGGACCCTCGGCGCCGCGCGGCGCCGGGGTCAGCACCGGAGAGCCACGCCGGGCGCCGAGCACCATCGCCCGCTCGGCCATCGTCTCTTGGCGACGCAGCGTGTCCGAGACCAGCAGGAACACCTCGGACAGCGGAATGTCGAGTGCCTCACAGATCGCGGCCAGCAGCTCCGAGGACGGCTCTTTGTGGCCCCGCTCGATCTCGGACAGGTAGCCCAGGCTGACCCGCGCCGCTGCTGACACCTCGCGAAGGGTGCGGCGCTGGCGCAGGCGGACCGCACGCAGGGTCTCGCCGACCACATGGCGGAGAACTGCCATCTCGCGATACCCCCTTCGTCCACCGATCACGTCATCGGCCCTGAAAGCACCATCGGCCGAGTGGCGATCTTCTGAAATCCAATGCTAGTCCGGTCACCAAGGACGGCGCCGAGCCCGCGAACTAATTTGCTGACAGCGAACTATTTCCAGGCGCTCGTCTCAGTTGGTCCGGCTAGGTGGGAAACCGCGCCGGCGAGAAGTGCGACTGCTTGTTCAACGACGCGCACCCGGATCATGTTCCGGTCCCCGCTGAGATTCAGCTCCGACACCGATTCGATGCCAGCGGCCGGGCCAGGCCCGACGACGCTGAGAAAGACCGTCCCCACCGGCTTGCCGTCCTGGGGCTGCGGCCCGGCCACCCCGGTGACTCCGACGCCCCAGCTTGCCGACAGCCGGCTGCGCACGCCGCGCGCCAGCTCCAGGGCGACCTGGGGGGCTACCGGCCCGTGCTCGGCGAGCAGGTCCTCCGCCACGCCGGCCAGCCGTGTCTTGAGGTCGGTGGCATAGACCACCAACCCGCCGCGAAAGGTGGCGCTGGCGCCGGCGGTGCTGGTCAGCGCCGCCGCCAGCAGGCCGCCGGTCACCGACTCGGCCACCGCCACCGTCTGCTCTAGCTCGCCCAGCATCCGGTGCAGCTGCTGCAGCTGCTCGGCGAGTTCCGGGCTCACCGCGGGCAGCGCGGACGTGGTCATACCCGCACCACCCGCCGCCATCGCAGCGCTCGAGCCACGTAGTCCAGGCCGGTGATGACGGTCAGCACCACCGCGGCTGCCATCACCAGGCTGGCGGCCAGGTGCAGCGCGCCGGACAGCGGCAACACCAGCAACCCGATCGCCACCCCCTGCAGCAAGGTCTTGACCTTGCCGCCACGGCTGGCGGGCATCACGCCGTGCCGGATGACCCAGAACCTCAGCAGCGTCACGCCGACCTCGCGCACCAGGATCACCACCGTCACCCACCAGTGCAGGTCGCCCAGCATCGACAGCCCGACCAGCGCGGTGCCGATCAGCGCCTTGTCCGCGATCGGGTCGGCCAGCTTGCCGAATTCGGTGATCAGGCCACGCTTGCGCGCGACCTCGCCGTCGATCCGGTCGGTGATGCTGGCCACCGCGAAGATCGCCCAGGCAGTCACCCGCCACCCCGTCGAGTGGCCGCTGCCATGAAACAGCGCCGCGGCGAAGAACGGCACCAGCGCCAGTCGCAGCATGGTCAGGGCGTTGGCGAGGTTCCACGCCGACACGGTGGTGACCGGATCGGCGATCGGGTCGGGCCGCGGCTCGAACCCAGTCATCGCGCTGTGCCGGGGACCACGTCGGCGATCAGGTCCGCGCCGTCAGTGCCGACCACCACGGCTCGCACGAGCAGTCCCGGACGCAAGCCGGCCAGCTCGCCGGACAGCCGCACACTACCGTCGCTCTCAGGCGCCTGGTGGCCGGCCCGGCCGATCAGCGCGCCGTCCTCAACCGACTCGATCAGCACCTCGAGGTTCTCGCCCAGCCGGTCCTCGGCACGCTGGTCGATCAGCTCGTTGGCCAGGGTCGAGACCCGCTCCACCCGGCTGGCGATCACGGCCGGGTCGTGCTTGCCGTCGAGCTGCTCGGCCTCGGTGCCGTCCTCGTCGGAGTAACCGAAGACCCCGACCGCGTCGAGCCGCGCGAGGGTCAGGAACCGCTCCAGCTCGGCCACGTCGTCCTCGGTCTCGCCGGGGAAGCCGACGATCACATTGCTGCGTGCGCCAGCGTGCGGCGCCAGCGCGCGAGCCTGCTCGAGCAGTCCCACGAAGGACTCGGTCGAGCCGAACCGCTTCATCCGGCGCAGCACCTGGGGGGCCGCGTGCTGGAAGGACAGGTCGAAGTACGGCAGCACGCCTGGGGTGCTGGCGATCACCTGGAGCAGTGAGGGGCGCAGCTCGGCCGGCTGCAGGTAGGAGACCCGGACCCACTCGATGCCCTCGATCGCGGCCAGCTGGGGCAGCAGCGCCTCCAGGGTCCGCAGGTCGCCCAGGTCCTTGCCGTAGGAGGTGGAGTTCTCACTGACCAGCACCAGCTCCCGGACGCCCTGGTCGGCCAGCCAGCGGGCCTCGGCCAGGATCTCGGCCGGGCCGCGGGAGACGAACGCGCCGCGGAAGGACGGGATGGCGCAGAAGGTGCACCGGCGATCGCAGCCCGAGGCCAGCTTGAGGTAGGCCACCGGGGCGTCATCGAGCCGGGCCCGTGCCACCGTGGGTCCCCAGTGGTGGCCCGGAACGGCCACGTCGGAGACCGCCACCTGGCGCTGCGCCGGGCTGATCGGCAGCAGGGTCCGCCGGTCGCTCGGGGTGTGCGGGGCGATCGGCCGGCCGGCCAGCACGTCATCGAGGCGGGCGTCGATGCTGGAGTAGGAGTCAAAGCCCAGAATGGCGTCGGCCTCGGGCAGGGCGCCGGCCAGCTGATCGCCGTAACGCTCGGCCATGCATCCGACCGCGACCACTTTCTTGCCGCTGTCGGCCGCCGCCAGCAGGGTGTCGATCGAGTCCTTCTTGGCGGAGTCGATGAACGTGCAGGTGTTGACCACGACCACGTCGGCGGTGTCGGCGTCGGCCAGCTGCCAACCCCGGGCGGTCAAGGTTCCTGCCAGCTCCTCCGAATCCACCTCGTTACGGGCACAGCCCAACGTGACGATGGCGACGCTGCTGCTGGCTTGCACTCCGGTGAGCGGTTCGGACACATCCAGCAGGCTACCCGTGACCAGGGCGCCCGCTGTTCGCTCAGGTCCGTTCGGGCGCCGGCTGGGTATCGTGCAGCCATGCCCGAGATCAGCCCAGCGAGTCCGGCTGAGCAAGTCGTGATCCGGCGGGCCCGCACCAGAGACATCCCGATGATCAAGGACCTCATCGACACCTACACCGGCCAGCGGCTGTTGCTGGCCAAGGACACCGTGACCCTGTACGAGTCGGTGCAGGAGTTCCGGGTGGCCGAGTCGGCCGGCACGGTGATCGGCTGCGGCGCGGTGCATGTGCTGTGGGAGGACCTCGGCGAGATCCGGACGCTGGCGGTGGCCCCGGAGCGGCGCGGTCGCCGGATCGGGGACCTGCTGCTGGGCGAGCTGATCGCCGGAGCGCGGGAGCTGGGCCTGCGCCGGCTGTTCGCGCTGACCTTTCAGACCCGGTTCTTCGCACGGCACGGCTTCATCCCGATCGAAGGCGCTCCGGTGGATCCGGAGGTGTACTCGCAGCTGCGCCGCTCCTATGACGCCGGCGTGGCCGAATTCCTCGATCTGGAGTACGTCAAGCCGAACACCCTGGGCAACTCCCGGATGCTGCTCACGCTCGAGGGCCGCTCGACGGCCCCGGACCGAGCGCACCGTCATGTCGAGGCCGAAGGCTCCGCGCGCCTCTCAAGTCCCAAGAAGTAACACCTATACCGTCCGGCACGGAGGTGTTGTCAATGACCGGATTTCAGTTGACCCGCTCGGGTGCTGCCAGCTGGACGGCGCCGACCCGGGACGCCGTCGTCGGCTCCGGCCGCCACGCCTCGCACGCGCGCGCCAGGCTGACGCTGCGCCGGCTGTTCTACCTCGCCCGGCACGCAGCCCGCGGCTAGCGGCCCCGCTTCGCTGCCGGCCCTGACCGCCGCGGTCAGGGCCGTTTGCCGTGCCCGCCCCCAAGGCGCGGGAGGCTCAGAACGACGCCGGCTCGTCCCCGTCGTCGGCCACCAGGTCCTCGGCGCTGCCACCGTTGCGCAGGGTGAACATCAGCCCGGCCAGCTCGTCGGGCTTGACCAGCACATCGCGCGCCTTGGACCCCTCGGACGGGCCCACGATCGAGCGGGACTCCATCAGGTCCATCAACCGTCCCGCCTTGGCGAAACCGACCCTCAGCTTGCGCTGCAGCATCGACGTCGAGCCGAACTGGGTCGAGACGACCAACTCCACTGCCTGCAGGAACACGTCGAGGTCGTCTCCGATGTCGGCGTCGATGTCCTTCTTGGACGCGGCCACCACGGTGACGTCCTCGCGGTAGCTGGGCTGCAGCTGAGCCTTGCAGTGCGCCACGATCGCGTTGATCTCGGAGTCGGTGACATAGGCGCCCTGGATCCGGGCCGGCTTGGAGGCCCCCATCGGCAGGAACAGCCCGTCTCCCTTGCCGAGCAGCTTCTCAGCGCCCGGCTGGTCCAGGATCACCCGGGAGTCGGTCACAGACGAGGTCTTGAAGCCCAGCCGGGACGGCACGTTGGCCTTGATCAGGCCGGTCACCACGTCGACCGAGGGTCGCTGGGTGGCGATCACCAGGTGGATGCCGGCCGCCCGGGCCAGCTGGGTGATCCGCACGACCGCGTCCTCGACGTCGCGCGGGGCCACCATCATCAGGTCGGCCAACTCGTCGACGATCACCAGCAGGTACGGATAGGGCGTGTAGACCCGCTCGCTGCCCGGCGGGGCGGTCAGCTCGCCGTGGCGCACCTTGCGGTTGAAGTCGTCGATGTGCCGGACGCCGGAGGCCTCCATGTCCTCATAGCGCATGTCCATCTCACGAACCACCCAGGCGAGGGCGTCGGCGGCCTTCTTCGGATTGGTGATCACCGGCGTCACCAGATGCGGAATGCCCTGGTAGGCGGCGAACTCGACCCGCTTGGGATCGATCAGCACCATCCGGACCTCGTCAGGGGTGGCCCTGGTCAGCACCGACAGGATGAGTGAGTTGATGCAGGAGGACTTGCCGGCGCCGGTCGCGCCGGCCACCAGCAGGTGCGGCATCTTGGCCAGGTTGGCCACCACGAAGCCGCCCTCGACGTCCTTGCCGAGCCCGGCCACCATCGGGTGGTGGTCCGAGCGCGCCGTCGCGGAGCGGAGCACGTCGCCGAGGCTGACGATCTCCTTGTCGGTGTTGGGGATCTCGATGCCGATCGCGGACTTGCCGGGGATCGGCGACAGGATCCGCACCTCGTTGCTGGCCACGGCGTAGGAGATGTTGCGGCTCAGAGCCGTCACCTTCTCCACCTTGACCGCCGGGCCCAGCTCGACCTCGTAGCGGGTCACGGTCGGCCCGCGCGTGTAGCCCGTCACCTGAGCGTCGATGTCGAACTGCTCGAGGACCTCGGTCAACCGGCTGACCACCTCGTCGGAGGCCTTGGAGCGCGCCTTGTGCACCGACCCGGGCTTGAGCACCTCGTTGGCCGGCAGCGTGTAGGTGACGTCACCCGACAGCGCGAGCTGCTCGACGCGCGCCGGCAGCGGCGTGTGCGGCGGTGGCTCGACCCGGTCGTCGGTCCTCTCGTCGGTGGGCGGCTGCCCCTGCTCGGGAACGCCGGGTCGACGCTTGCCCAACGCC